>NZ_CP135049.1:0-300000 GCF_039405155.1 Buchnera aphidicola (Taiwanaphis decaspermi)
ATGCGAATGTTATTAATGAATAAAAACAATTTTGACGTCATTGTTATAGGTGGAGGACACGCTGGATCCGAAGCATCTTATTTATCTTCCAACAAAAAACTAAAAACACTTCTATTAACACAAAAAATAAACAGAATAGGTGAATTATCCTGTAATCCATCAATAGGAGGTATAGGAAAAAGTCATTTGGTTAAAGAAATAGATGCATTAGGTGGAATTATGGCTTTAGCTGCTGATTATTCAGGAATACAATTTAGAATTTTAAATTCTAGTAAAGGAAGAGCAGTTAGATCTACTAGAGTACAAATAGATCGTAATCTATATAAAAAATATATTTTTAATATATTAAGCAATCAAAAAAAATTAAAAATATTAGAAGAAGAAGTGGAAGATATTATTATTAAAAACAATAAAGTAATAGGTGTTTTTACTAATAAAAAAACAACTTTTTTTGCTAAATCGATTGTATTAACTACTGGAACTTTTTTGAATGGTAAAATTCATATAGGGAATAGTACTTACCATGGAGGTAGAATAGGTGACAAATCTTCTGTAAAGTTAGCTAATAAACTTAAAGATATTCATCCTCGTAAAGGAAGATTAAAAACAGGAACCCCACCAAGACTTGATAAAAATACTATAAATTTTAAACAATTAAAATCTCAATATAGCGATTATCCATTACCATTATTTTCGTTCATTAATACACATAAACAACCTAAACAAATACCATGTTACATCACTAAAACAAATAAAAATACTCATGAAATAATTTTGAAAAATATTAAAAAAAATCCACTTTATAATGGATTAATTAAAGGAGTAGGACCTCGTTATTGTCCTTCAATTGAAGACAAAGTTTTTAGGTTCAAAGATAAAGAGTTCCATCAAATTTTTTTAGAACCAGAAGGTATTAAAAGTAATGTAATATATCCTAATGGTATATCCACAAGTTTTCCTTTGAATATTCAAAATAGAATTATTAATTCTATAGAAGGTTTAGAAAAAGCTAAAATAATAAAACCAGGCTATGCTATTGAATATGATTATTTTGATCCTAGAGATTTAAAACCAACATTAGAAAGTAAATTTATAAATGGTTTATTTTTTGCGGGTCAAATAAATGGAACTACAGGTTATGAAGAAGCAGCTTCACAAGGTTTAATAGCTGGTTTAAATGCTTCTTTGTATGCAAGTTGTTTGGATTATTGGTATCCTAGGAGAGATCAAGGTTATTTAGGAGTGTTGATTGATGATCTATCTACTAAAGGTACAACAGAACCTTATCGCATGTTCACTTCTCGTGCAGAATATAGATTGAATTTGCGTGAAGATAATGCTGATTTACGTTTAACAAAAATTGCAAAAAAATTTAATTTAATAAGTAATAACAGGTGGTTAAAATATATAAAAAAATATAAAAAAATAAACAAAGAAAAAGATAGATTATCAAAAATAAAAATATCATCTTCTTCTGAAGAATTTAAAAAACTAGGTATTTTTTTTTCTAAAAATAAAATTTATAATGGTTTAGATTTACTCAAACAACCATACATTACTTATGAAAAATTGCTAAAAATAGAAAAATTTGAGCCAAAAATAAAAGACAAAGAAATATATAATCAATTAGAAGCGGATATAAAATATCATGGTTATATAAAATTACAACAAAAAGAAATAAACAGACAAATTTTTTATGAAAAAACTATATTACCAACAAATTTGAACTATTCAAACATTTATGGATTATCTAAAGAAGTAATAACTAAATTATTAAAATATAAACCTTTTTCTTTAGGACAAGCATCTAGAATAGAAGGAATTACTCCAGCATCTATATCTATTTTATTAATATATTTAAAAAAAAAAAAAATTATTTAATTTATTTTTGTTTAACAATAATATGAACAAATATTTTTATAATTAAACTATCATTTATAATGTTTGTTATTTCACATATCATACTTTTAAAAATATATTATGCAAATTTATAAAAAATAATTTTAACAAAAAATTAAAGAACATTGAATATAAATTTATTAAATTAAAAAATAAAGATACTTAAATAATATTAATATATTTTAGTTAACTAAATAAATTTATTTAATTGTATATACTACTTTTGTCATTTAAAAAAATTATTTATGATATATTTTTATTAAAAAATATTACATGCAAAGTGAGATTAATGATGTTTTCAGGAGAACAAATTAATTCAAAAAATTATATAACGCATCATTTACAACATTTTCAATTAGATCTAAGATCTTTTAATTTTGTTAATCAAAACAATAATATAAAAAACACATTTTGGTTATTTAATATTGATTCTATATTTTTTTCTTTATTTCTTGGTATTATTTTTTTATTAACATTTAAATATGTTATAAAATATATCAGTTGTTATTCACCAAGTAAAATACAAATAGTAATAGAAATTATATTTAACTTTGTTAGAAAAAATGTTAAAGATATTTATGGAGGTGACAACAAATTAATACCATCTTTATCTTTAACAATATTTGTATGGACATTTCTTATGAATTCTATGGATTTATTACCTGTAGATTTAATACCATATATTAGCAAAAAAATATTTAATATAAATAATATTAGAATAGTTCCATCTGCTGACATTAATATAACATTATCAATGTCTTTTGGAATTTTTATGTTAATTATTTTTTATAGTATAAAAACTAAAGGAATATTTGGTTTTTTAAAAGAAATGATAACAAATCCTTTTAAAAATAATTGTTTTTTTATAATAAATTTTTTTTTAGAATTAGTTAATTTATTATCCAAACCAATATCGTTAGGATTAAGGTTGTTTGGTAACATTTATGCTGGAGAAATGATATTTATTTTAATTGCAAGTTTCTTACCATGGTGGTTACAATGTTTTTTTAATGTTCCCTGGGCTATTTTTCATATTTTAATTATTTTTTTGCAATCTTTTATTTTCATGGTTTTAACAATAGTTTATCTTTCTATATCTTTAAAAAAACACTAATAATATGTAAAAAATAAATAGAGAATATAATTATGAATATGTTATACATAGCTTCTGCTATAATGATAGGTTTGGCAGCAATTGGTGCTGCAATAGGTATTGGTATTTTAGGAGGAAAATTTTTAGAAGGAGCATCTAGACAACCAGATTTAATACCATTATTAAGAACTCAATTTTTTGTTGTTATGGGTTTGATAGATGCAATACCAATGATTGCTGTAGGTTTGAGTTTGTATATAATGTTTGCTGCAAAATAATTTTTTTAATATATATATTAATATATGAAATTCTTACGTTATTAAATTAACGTAAGAATAAATATATTTCTAAAAAAGGAAAATAATATGAATATTAATGCAACTATTTTAGGTCAAATAATTTCATTTGTTTTTTTTGTTTTTTTTTGTATGAAATATATATGGCCACCTATATTATCTGTAATAGAACAGAGAAAAAAAAAAATATACGAAGATTTACAATATGTTAAAAATTCTATTACTAATGTAAAAATATTAGAAGAAAGAGCTGTAAGAAAAATAAATAAAGCAAAAAAAAAAGCAAATAAAATTATACAACAAGCAGATCAAAAAAAAATATTAATAATTAAAAAGGCAAAAATAAAAGCAGAAAAAGAAAAACAAAGAATAATATTTAAAACACATAATGAAATAAATATAGAAAAAAGATTAATAAAAGAAAAACTAAAAAAAAAATTTGTTTCAATATCAATGCTTATTGCAAAAAAAATTATTAAAAATTCTATAAATGAATCTGTTGATGAAAAAATAATAAATAAATTAGCTTCTGAATTATAAAAATGAGATTTATTTAATACATGAAAAAATTAAATTATATTGAACAAGTTTATGCAGAATCAGCATTTTATTTTGCGCGAGATACACAAAAAATATTACAGTGGAAAAATATGTTAAAAAAAACTTCCGAAATTTTTGAATATATCTACAAAAAAAACGTTATTTTTCATAAATTTTTAGAAAAAAAAATTTTTTATTTTTTTTTGGGATTATTAAAAAATAATTTTGATAAAAATTTTATAAATTTTTTAAAAATAATTTTTTTAAATAAAAAATTGTTTTTTATTAAAAATATATTCATATGTTTTTGTAATATTTATCAAAAGTTTTGTAAAAAAGAAATTAATTTATATGTAACTACTAGCAGAAAGTTAAATAATAAAATATTAGAAAATATAAATAATATAATACAAGAAAAAATATTAAAAAAAACTAAATTAATTTGTAAAATAGATAAAAATATAATTGGTGGAATAATTATAAAATATGAGAATTTTGTGATAAATGCTAGTATTAAAAATTATTTGGACAAATTATTAAAAGTTTTAGTTAAATAAGGATTAAAAACTATGAAAATAGATGTTACTGAAATTAGTAATTTGATAAAAAAGAAAATTAAAAATTTTAATATTTCAAAAGAATTATATGATGAAGGTGAAATAATTTCTATTAGTGATGGTATCATTACTATTTATGGTTTATCTAACGTGATGCAAGGAGAAATGTTAAATTTACCAAATAATAAATATGCGGTTGCTTTAAATTTAGAATTAGATTCTGTTAGCGCTATAGTATTAGACAATTGTAATGATTTAACAGAAGGTATGAAAGTAAAATGTACTGGGAAAATGTTAGAAATTCCTATAGGAGACAAAATATTAGGCAGAGTTATAAATAGTTTAGGATATCCTATAGATGGTAAAGGTGAAATTATTAATAATGGATATTATTTAGTAGAAAACGAAGCTCCAGAAGTAATTGATAGAGAACCGATTAATCAACCTTTACAAACAGGATATAAATCAATAGACACCATGATTCCTATAGGAAAAGGTCAAAGAGAATTAATAATTGGTGATAGACAAACAGGAAAAACAACACTTGCAATAGATACTATAATAAACCAAAAAAATAATAACGTTAAATGTATATATGTAGCTATTGGTCAAAAAATGTCTACTATTAATGATATTGTTCAAACATTAGAAGAACACAATTCATTATCTCATACTACGATAGTTGTTTCTTCAGCATCTGATCCAGCTTCTTTGCAATATATATCTCCATATACTGGTTGTACTATTGGGGAATATTTTCGTGATAAAGGAGAAGACGCTTTAGTAGTTTATGATGATCTGTCAAAACATGCTATAGCATATAGACAAATTTCTTTATTATTAAGAAGACCTCCAGGAAGAGAAGCTTTTCCAGGAGACGTTTTTTATTTACATTCAAGATTGCTAGAAAGATCTTCTAGAGTTAACTCAAAATATATAGAAAAAATTACAAAAGGAAAAATAAAAAATAGAACAGGATCTTTAACTTCGTTACCTATAATAGAAACTCAAGCTGGAGATGTTTCGTCTTTCGTTCCTACTAATGTAATATCTATTACTGATGGTCAAATATTTTTGGAGTCAAATTTATTTAACTCTGGTATAAAACCTGCAATAAATCCTGGTATTTCAGTATCTCGCGTTGGAAATTCTGCTCAAACTAACATAATAAAAAAACTATCTGGAAACATTAGAACATCATTAGCTCAATTTAGAGAATTATCTTCTTTTGCACAATTTTCTTCTGATTTAGATAAAATCACAAAAAAACAACTAATTAATGGAAATAAAATAACAAATTTATTAAAACAATATAAAAATAAACCAATGTGTATAGCAGAACAATCATTAATTTTATTCGCTATTAAATATAATTTTTTAGATGATATAAATATATGTGAAATAAATAATTTTGAATATTTATTATTACGTTTTTTTAAAAAGAAATATATTTTACTTATAAATGAAATTAATTTGAAAGGTGAATTTAATGATATAATTAAAAACAAATTCATAAAAATAATTACAAAATTTAAAAAAAACTTGGATAAATATAAATAGTGTAATAATTTAAAGGATAATTTTTATGTTTAATATAAGAACGATAAAAAATAAAATACAAAGTATTAGTAACACACAAAAGATAACTAAAACAATGGAAATGGTTTCAGCATCTAAGATGAAAAAAAATCAAGTATATATGTTTTCAGGAACACCATATTTAAAATTAATTAAAAAAATTGTTAATAACACAATATCAATAAAAAGATTTTCTAAAAGTATTTTTTTTAAAAAAAAAAATACTAAAAAAGTTTATTTTGTAATATTATCTTCTGATAAAGGATTATGTGGTAGTTTAAACACAAACCTTTTCAAAAAAATTTTGATTAATATTAAAAAACACATTAAAAAAAAAATATTAGTAGAATTAATAATTTTTGGTAAAAAAGCTATCAATTTTTTTGGAAAAATCAAAAAAATAAAAATATTAAAAAAAATATATAATATAGGAGATTTTCCTAGTTTTTATCAAATAAAAAAAAATATTAAAGTAATTTTAAAACATTACAAATTAGGGAAAATAAATAAAATTTTAATAGCATATAATAAATTTATTAACAATATTTCTAGTAAACCATTAATTAAACAATTATTACCTTTAATTAAAAAAGAAAACTGCGAAAAAAAAATATTTGACTATTTATATGAACCTAATAGTAAATATTTATTTAATAAAATTATATGTAAATATATTAATTTTTATATTTTTCAGTGTGTTTTAGAGAACATATCTAGTGAACAATCATCAAGAATGTTAGCTATGAAAATAGCTAATGATAATTCTATTAATTATATTAAAAAATTGCAATTATCTTATAATAAAGTTCGCCAATCTATAATAACACAAGAAATTAATGAAATAATATCTGGATCTTCAGCAAATTAATATATTTTATAAACTTTATGAAGGATTGTTAAATGTTTAAAGGAAAAATAGTTAGAATTATTGGTTCTGTAATAGATGTTAAATTTGACGAACATCATATTCCAAAAATATACGATGCATTACAAGTAAATTACGAAAATTTAATATTAGAAGTTCAACAACAATTAGGTGCTGGTATAGTGAGAACTATTGCCATGGGTCCATCAAATGGATTAAAAAGAGGATTGAAAGTTAAAAATCTTAAAAAAAAAATTCATGTTCCTGTTGGAAAAAAAACTTTAGGAAGAATTATAAATGTTTTAGGAAAACCTATAGATATGAAAGGAAATATTTTTTCAAAAAATGAAAAAAAAGAATATTGGTCTATTCATAGAAAAGCACCTGCATATATAGAACAATCTAATTCACGTCAATTATTAGAAACTGGAATTAAAGTTATAGATTTAATATGTCCATTTGCAAAAGGAGGTAAAGTAGGATTATTTGGAGGTGCTGGAGTTGGGAAAACAGTTAATATGATGGAGTTAATTAGAAATATTGCAATATCTCATAAAGGTTATTCTGTTTTTACTGGGGTTGGGGAAAGAATAAGAGAAGGAAACGATTTTTATAACGAAATGAAATTATCTAAAGTTTTAGATAAAGTTTCTCTTGTATATGGTCAAATGAATGAACCAGCTGGTAATAGATTACGAGTAGCTTTTACAGGATTAACATTAGCAGAAAAATTTAGGGACGAAGGTAGAAATGTTTTGTTATTTATTGATAATATATATAGGTATACTTTGGCTGGAACTGAAGTATCTGCTTTATTAGGTAGAATGCCTTCAGCAGTAGGATATCAACCAACATTAGCAGAAGAAATGGGTTGTTTACAAGAAAGAATTACATCTACAAAAAATGGATCTATTACTTCAATACAAGCGGTATATGTCCCAGCTGATGATTTGACAGATCCTTCTCCAGTAACTACTTTTTTGCATTTAGATTCCACTATAACTTTAAGCAGAGAAATATCTTCTTTAGGTATTTATCCTGCTGTTGATCCTTTAAATTCCAGCAGTAGACAATTAGAACCTAATGTAGTTGGTGATGAACATTACTATGTCTCCACAGAAGTTCAAAAAATTTTACAAAAATATCAAGAATTGAAAGATATAATTGCTATATTAGGTATGGACGAGTTATCTGAAGACGATAAAATACTAGTTTATAGAGCTAGAAAAATACAAAAATTTTTATCTCAGCCTTTTTTTGTAGCTGAAATTTTTACTGGTGTTCCTGGTAAATATGTTACGTTAGAAGATAATGTAAAAGGTTTTAAAGGAATTATTGAAGGTAATTTTGATCATATACCAGAACAATTTTTTTATATGGTAGGCAATATAGACGAAGTAATAAAAAAATACAAATGTAGTGTTTAAGGATAATTATATGTTAATTCATTTAGAAATTGTTAGTATGCAAAAAAGAATTTTTTCAGGAAATGTAAAAAACATTTCAACTTCTGGTTTTTATGGAGAATTAGGTATTTATCCAGGTCATACTCAGTTATTAACTGCGATTAAACCTGGTTTTGTTAAATTTTTGAATAAAAATAATAAATATAATATATTTTATATTTCTGGTGGAATATTAGAAGTACAACCTAATTATGTTTCAGTATTAGGTGATTTTATAATAAAATCTAATAAACTAAATTACAAAAAAATATTAAAAAAAAAGAAAAAGTTAGAAATAAAAATTATAAAAAATAAATATTCTAAAAATATTAAAAAAAAAATTTTAAAATTAAAAGCTAAAATTAAAGTGATAAATATGATACATAATTAATTAATTATAAATATAATTTTTATATATCTATATACTGAGCTTGTAGAGCGTTTTTATCTATAAATGCTCTTCTGGGTTCTACTGATTCTCCCATTAAAGTTTTAAAAATTTTGTTAGATTTTTTAGCATCTTTAATATTTATTTGAAGCATTATTCTATTTTTTGGATTCATGGTTGTATCCCATAATTGTTCTGGGTTCATTTCTCCTAGTCCTTTATATCTTTGTATATATATTCTTTTGTTAGATTCTTTTATCAGCCAATCTAATGTATCTTGAATATTTTTAATATAATAAAAATTTTGCTTTTTTTCTATTATGTATTTTTTTTTTATTAAATTATTTATTTTTCTATTTAATAAACATATTTTTTTGTATTCTTTACTTATAAAAAATGTTTTTTTTAAAACATAATTATTTTTATTTCCATATTTATTTAATTTTAAACAAATACTAAAATCTTTTTCATTAATATTATTTTTAAATATAAAACTATATTTAGTATTATTTAATCTTCTATTGTTTAAAAATAAAATTATATTATTTGTCCATTTTTTTATATTTTTTTCGTTAAAAGTATTTAGTATTTCTTTTTGATGTAATAATGCATTCAATAATTCTTTTTTAAAATTATACTTAGTTTTTTTTATATATTTTTGTATATCATTATATTTATAAAAAATATTTTTTATTTTTTTTATATTTAACTTTTTACTTGTTTCTTTTTTGGTTAAATTAATGTTTTTCAAAGATAATTTAATTTGATATTTTTTCATTTCTTCTTTATTTTTAATATATTTTTCCGATTTACCTTGTTTTATTTTGTAAAGAGGTGGTTGTGCAATATATAAATGTCCTCTATAAATTATTTCAGGCATTTGTCTATAAAAAAAAGTTAACAATAACGTTCTAATATGTGATCCATCTATGTCAGCATCTGTCATTATTATAATAGTATGATATCTTAATTTATCTGGATTATATTCATTATCTCCAATACCACATCCTAAAGCTGTTATCAATGTTACTAATTCTTGTGAATGTAACATTTTTTCAAAACTTGATTTTTCTACATTAAGAATTTTACCTTTTAATGGTAAAATAGCTTGATTTTTTCTGTTTCTTCCTTGTTTAGCTGAACCACCAGCTGAATCTCCTTCTACTAAATATATTTCCGATAATTCAGGTTTTTTTTCTTGACAATCAGCTAATTTACCTGGTAATCCAGTTATATCTAATATACCCTTCTTTCTAGTTATTTCTTTTGCACGTCGTGCAGCTTCTCTAGTTTTTACTGACTGTATTATCTTATTAATTATTATTTTAGTATCTAAAGGATTTTCTAATAAAAATCCCATTATATATTCATGCATTAAAGATTCTACTACAGATTTTACTTCGGAAGATATTAATTTATCTTTTGTTTGAGAAGAAAATTTAGGGTCAGGTACTTTAATTGATATAATTGCTGTCAGCCCTTCTCTAACGTCTTCTCCAGTAGCTGTTATTTTATTTTTTTTATTATATCCTTCTTTTTCTATATAGTTATTTATAATTCTTGTAAGAGCAGATCTAAAACCTGATAAGTGAGTTCCACCATCTTTTTGAGGTATGTTATTAGTAAAACAATGTAAATTTTCTTTTAAAGAAATATTCCATTGCATAGCAATTTCAACTGATATATTGTTTTTTATTGCAGAGAAATAAAAAATTTTATTATGTATAAATTTATTTTTTTTATTTAAATAAGTTATAAATTCTTTAATTCCTCCATTAAAACAATAATGTTTTATTTTTTTTTTTTTATCTTGTAAATATATTGATAAACCTGAATTTAAAAAAGAAAGTTCTTTTAATCTTTTAGATAATATGTGATGTTTAAATATTATGTTTTTAAAAAATATTTTTTTGCTAGGCCAAAATCTAATTTTTGTTCCTGTTTTATATGATTTACCTATTACTGACAATTTTTTTTGTGGGATACCATATAAATATATTTGTTGATATTTTTTTTTGTTTCTATATATAACAAGTTTTAATTTTTTAGATAATGCATTTACAACTGAAATACCTACTCCATGTAATCCTCCAGAAACTTCATAAGAAGAATGGTCAAATTTTCCTCCAGCATGCAATATTGTCATAATAACCTCTGCTGAAGATATACCTTCTTCAGGGTGAATATCTACAGGTATTCCTCTACCATCGTCTTCAACAGAAATAGAATTATCAACATGCATTTTTACAAATATTTTTTTACAATAACCAGAGAGAGCTTCATCAACTGAATTATCAACTACTTCAAAAACCATGTGATGCAATCCGCTTCCATCTTCTGTATTTCCTATATACATACCAGGTCTTTTTCTAACGGCGTCTAATCCTTTTAATATTTTTATATTTGATGAATCATATTTCTTTAACATATATATACCTTATTTTATATGTTCATAATTTTATTGTTTAATATATTTTAAACATAAAGTAATGTAAATTATTTTTAATTTATAAAACTATTTATTTAACAAAAACTAAATTTTTAAAGGCATAATAATATATATCAGAAGATAACCGTTATTTTTTTTTTCAAGCTGAATACAAGATATTTGTTTTTCTAATAGTAAATTAATATATTTAGATTTGATAATATTTAAAATATCTAGAATATAATTAATATTAATATGAAAATTTATATTTTTTATTTCATTTTTAGTTTTTATTAATTCTTTTATCTCATCTTGTTCTTTATTATTAGCTTTAATAATTATATTATTTTTTTTAATATTTATGTTTACAGCACAAAATTTTTCTTTTGCTATAATTGAAGCTCTTAATAAAGCATTTTTTATAATATCGCATTCTAATTTAATAATATTATTCGGTTTTTTTATAATAATGTTTTTGTAATCAGGAAATTTACTATTTATTATTTTAGAAGTAAAAATGAAATCATTTAAAACAAATCTTATATTATTATTATTGATAAATATTTTTATTTCTATATCGTTATTATCTAATATTTTTATTAGCTCTAATATGCTATCTCTAGATATTATTACTGAGTGTTTCAAAAAATTATTTTTTATGGTAGAAACACATTTAGATAATCTATAACCATCAGTTGCTACTGTTATAATTTTATCATTTTTTATTTTCAAATAAATACCATTCAAATAATGACGTACATCATTTTTTCCCATAGAAAAATAAATCATCTGAAACATGTATTTAATTTTTGATTGTGAAATTTTAAAACTTATTTTTTTTTCAAAATTGTTTATTATTGGAAATTTATCTACAGATAATGTTTGTAAAGTAAATGTTGCATTTTTGGACGTAATTTTTATGATATTTTTGTAGCAAATAATATCTATTAAACTATGTAAATTAAATTTTCTACAAATGTTTAAAAACTTTCTAGCATGTATTAGAAACATGCCTTTTGTATATATTTTGTTAGCTTTTAATTTTGCTTTTATTTCTATATCTAAATTAGTTGTTATTAATATTACATCATTTGAATTAATTTTAACTAAAATATATTTTAAAATATTTAATAAAGAATTTTTAGAAATTGATATGCAAATTTTTTGTAAAGTAACAACCATTGTTTCTCTTTTTATTGTAAATCTCATTTTAATTATACTATTAATGTTTGAATTAAATAACGAAAATCTATCTGTATATCTTTATTTTTTTTACGTAAGTAGTTTATTTTCCTATAGGAATACAAAATAGTAGTATGATCTCTACCACCAAAACTTTTACCTATTTCGATTAAACTTTTATTTGTTAATTTTTTAGATATAGCGATAGCTATGTGTCTAGCCATTGTTATAGATTTATATTTATATTTAGATGTTAAATCAATTGGTGATAAATTGTAATAATTTGCTACAGTTTGTTTAATTTTTTCTATGCTTATTTTTTTTTTATATAATATATTTTCTTTATTTATTTTTTTTATGAAATTAATTGTTATTTTTTTTTTTTTTAAATATGAAATAGTTAATATCTTATTTAACACACTTTCTAATTCTTTAATACTAAATTTTTTATATTTATAAATATGATCAATAACCTTTTTTTTTAATTTTATATTCTTGTTTTTTAGTTTATTTTTTATGATATTTACAATAGTTTTTTTTTTTATATTTTTTATACATATAACCATTCCCCAATTAAATCTAGATTTCAATCTTTCTTCAATATTATTTATAATATTTGGATGTTTGTTAGCAGTAATAATTATTTTTTTTTTGTTTTCTAAAATATAAATAATAGTATGCAATAATTCTTCTTGTGATCTAATTTTATTTTGAAAAAACTGTATATCATCAATCAATAACAAGTCAACTTTTCTATAATATTTTTTAAATTTTTCAATAGAATTATTTTTTAAAGATCTAACCATATTTTCTACAAATTTTTCAGAATGTACATAAATTACTTTTAAATTAATTTTATTCAATTTAACATAATTAACTATAGAATGTAATAAATGAGTTTTACCTAATCCAGTTTTACCATATAAAAAAAGAGTGTTATAAATATTTTTTTTGAAAATAATAATTTTTATTATTTTTATAATATATTCATTTGATTTATCCGTTATAAAATTTGAAAAACTATTTTTTTTATTGACATTGGAATGATAATTTATATCTATTTTTTTTTTTTATATAATTTTTCTTTTCATTTTTTAATGAAAATTTAATAACAGGAGCATTATTTCCATAAATATTATTTAATAATCTACTAATGTTGTTAAAGTATTTGTTTTTCACCCAATCTAAAGCAAATCTATTAGGTGTATATAAAATTAATATTTGATTTTTTAATTCAGTTTTTATTGGTCTTATCCACATACTAAATTCTGTTGCTGGTAATTCTTTTTTTAAATATATAAGACATTTTTTCCATAATATAGATGACATAATTTTTAACTTTATCCTTTATAAGAAATTTATTTTTAAATTATATTTTAAATATGTTATATTATAAATTAAAAAAAAATCAATGTTATAAAATTAAAACAAAATATATTTAATATTTTTAATTAACATTTATTATTCAAATTATTTTAATATAAAGGAAAAAAATGAAACGTACTTTTCAACCATCTGTTTTAAAAAGAAAAAGAACTCATGGTTTTCGTAATAGAATGTTTAATAAAAAAGGGAGAAACATTTTATCTAGAAGAAGATCAAAAGGTAGATCTTGTTTAACTGTTTCTTCAAAATAATAATATAAGAGATTTTTAGTTTTGAAAAAATTTTCTTTTCATAAAAAATATAGAATTTCAAAAACATTGAAATCAAATTTTAAAAATTATAATTATTTAAGTAAAAAAAAAAATATATCACTTTTTTGTACTAAAAATTCTTTAAATTTTTCAAGATTAGGTATAATAATCAGTAAAAAAAAAATAAGAAAATCATATAAACGCAATCTTCTAAAAAGAATAATTAGAGAAAGTTTTAGACATATGAAAAACAAAATATTAAAAATGGATTTTTTAATTATTATCAATAGAAAAATAAAATACATTGATAAAAAAAAATATAAAAATTTTTTATATAAAATTTGGTTGTGTAACTTAAATAAATAAATATATTATTTATAATAATATTAAACATTTGTAAATTTATTTTTTTAAATTAATTTGAAATTAATTATTAAAAAAATAAAATTACTAATTATTAAAAATAATAAAGGATAATTATGTATTTTAATCGTAGATTTTTAACTATATTATTAATTTCTATATTTTTTTTTATATATAAATATTTTAATATAAAATCCTATGTTTTAAAAAAAAATAATTTAACATCAAATTATTATCAACTAAACAAAAAATCTAATGATTCAATTATTAAAGTTAAAAGTAATTTATTAGAGTTATCCATAAATTGTCTCGGTGGTGATATAGAAGAAGTAATTTTAAATAAATATAATAATACCTTAAATTCTTCTGATCATCTAAAAATATTAAAAAAAACAAATAATTTTTTGTATAAAACAAATAGTGGTTTTATAATAAAAAATAAAAATTATATAAATGGGTTACATTCATATAAACCTGTTTTTTATAAAAAAAATAATATATTTAATTTTTATAAAGAACAAAAAGAATTACGAATACCTTTAGTGTTTAGTCCAAGAAAAGGATTATTTTTTACAAAAACATTTATTATAAAACCTAATCAGTATAAAATAGATATTGAATATAATATTAACAATCAAACAAATGAAGACATTAAATCATTTGTTTATGGTGAATTAATACAAACAATAAATATTCCAAAATCAGATATAAAGAAAAATAAAATATCATTGCAAACTTTTAGAGGAATTGCTTATTCTAGTGATTTGAATAAATATAAAAAATATGATTTCAGTTTAGTAAAAAAAAATAAGAATTTGCAAATAAAAACTCATAGTGGATGGATCGCTATGTTGCAACAATATTTTACTACTGCATGGATACCTAATGATAAAAAAATAAAATATTTTTACACTAAAAAAAATAAAAATGAAGCAATAGTTGGTTATAAAAATGATGATGTAACTATACATTCTAAAAATAAATATTCAACTCTATCTAGTTTATGGGTAGGTCCAAAAGATCAAAAACAAATGTTTTCAATATCTCCTTATTTAGAATTAACCGTAGATTATGGAATATTATGGTTTATATCCAAACCATTATTTATATTACTTAGTTATTTAAATAGCATATTCAATAATTGGGGAGTTGCTATTATTATTATAACTTTATTAATTAGATTTCTTTTATACCCTCTAACCAAATCACAATATATTTCTATGGCTAAAATGCGTTTTTTACAACCTAAAATAGAAGAAATAAAAAAAAAATTTTATTATGACAAATATTTGACAAGTAGAAAGATAATTAATTTATATAAAAAAGAGAAAATTAACCCAATTGGTAGTTTTTTACCTATAATAATACAAATGCCTATTTTTTTATCTTTATATTACATGTTAATAAATACAGTAGAATTACGTCATGCAAAATTTTTATTTTGGATAAAAGATTTATCTACATATGATCCTTATTATATTCTACCTGTTTTAATGGGAATGAGTATGTTTTTAATGCAATATACAGTTAATTATTCCAACATTAATGATGAGAATAAAATTATATCTAATTTGATACCAGTTATTTTTGTAATATTTTTTTTATGGTTTCCTTCTGGACTATCATTATATTATATAGTAAGTAATTTTTTAAGTATTTTGCAACAAAAATTTATCAATAATAATTTAAATATAAATAGTAATATTCAAAAAAACAGTTAATATTAATTAATATTGTTTTATATAATATAAGAGTATTAGTAACGTATGAGTAATCATGATACTATTATTGCTCAATCTACTCCTCCTGGTAGAGGGGGGATTGGGGTTTTAAGAATTTCAGGAAAAAACACACAATCAGTTTCTAAAGGAATTTTAGGTTTATATTTAAAAAAAAGACATGCTCATTATTTACCTTTTTTAGATAAAAAAGGTAATATTTTAGATAGAGGAATAGCTATATGGTTTGCTAAACCAAATTCTTTTACAGGAGAAGATATATTAGAATTACATTCTCATGGTGGACAAGCATTATTGGAAATGATAACATTACATATAATTAACAATTACGATGTTAGAATGGCTAAGCCTGGGGAATTTTCTGAAAGAGCATTTTTAAATGGTAAAATAGATTTAATACAAGCAGAAGCAATTTCAGATTTAATATCATCGTCTTCAAAAAAAATTATAGATTCTTCTTTAAGAATACTATCTGGAAGTTTTTCTGTCAAAATAAAAAAAATAATGAATCTTGTTTTTAATTTAAATGTTATTTTAGAATCTTACATTAATTTTCCAGAAGACATTGAGTTTCTATCTAAAAATAATATCTTACTTAAAATAAACGAAATTTCAGATAAAATAAAATACATTTTAGATAATAGTGAAGATAACAACTTTTTGACAAGTAATTTTAAAATTGTAATTTTTGGTAAACCTAATGTTGGAAAATCTAGTTTGTTAAATGTTTTATCTAAAAAAAACTCTTCTATAGTTACTGATATATCAGGAACAACTAGAGATATATTAAGAGAATTTATTAGTATTAAAAATATTAATGTAGAATTAATTGATACTGCAGGAATACATGAAACTAATGATAAAATAGAAAAAATAGGTATACAAAAAGCTATAAAAGAAATTAAAAATTCTGATTATAAATTATTGGTGGTTGATTCTTCAAATACAAAAAATTGTCCTAAAAAAATTTTAGATGAATATAATCACATTATTGACAAAAATAATGTTTCTATTATTTTTAACAAAATTGATACTAATAATCATACAAAAAAAAAAATAATAATAGATAAAATTCCTTTGATATATATATCAACTAAAAAAAAAATAGGAATAAAAATGCTAAAAAAACATATTACTAATATTATAAATGGCAGAATATCTTTGAATAGTATTTTTTTTGTAAAAACTCGTAATATTAGTTTATTAAAATCTTCATATAAACAAATTATCCAAAGTAAAAATAATCTATTAAATAATAATATTGATTTATTATCTGAAAATTTATCACAGTTAAGAATTTTGTTAGGACAAATTACAGGTCAAATAACAAATAATGAAATTTTAAATAAAATTTTTTCTAGTTTTTGTATTGGTAAATAAAAATATTTTGCCCAAAGGCGGAATCGAACCGCCGACACGGGGATTTTCAGTCCCCTGCTCTACCGACTGAGCTATCTGGGCAATAATTATTATTATATTACAACTTAAAAATTAAAACAATACTTTTTATATGATATTTATATATATGTATATTTTTAATTAAAAAAAAATAATATATATAAAATTTTAGTTAATACTTGAAATGAATAAAAATTATCCTCATATATAGTTATGAGGTGTAAAATAAATAATTTTTAAAATAATTAATTAGACATCTCAACAGGAGAAATGTCAAAAATGAAAATTCGTCCGTTACATGATAGAGTTATAGTAAAAAGAAAAAAAATAGAATCTAAATCAGCAGGTGGTATAGTTCTTACTGGATCAGCAGCTGAGAAATCTACAAGAGGTGTTGTAACAGCAGTAGGTAATGGTCGTATGTTGGATAATGGCCAATTAAAAAAGCTAGATGTTAAAGTAGGAGACACTGTTATTTTTAATGAAGGTTATGGAGCTAAAATAGAAAAAATTGATAATAAAGAGTTTTTAATTTTAACAGAAAGTGATATTTTAGCAATTGTTGAAGAGTAAAAATCACGTTTTATTAACTGAACAAACGCATTTAAGGGAAATGTCAAATGGCAGCTAAAGACGTAAAATTCGGTAATGACGCACGTGTAAAAATGCTTCGTGGCGTAAATGTATTAGCAGATGCAGTAAAAGTTACCTTGGGTCCAAAAGGAAGAAATGTAATTTTAGATAAATCTTTTGGTGCTCCAGCAATTACTAAAGATGGGGTATCTGTAGCTAGAGAAATAGAATTAGAAGATAAATTTGAAAACATGGGCGCTCAAATGGTTAAAGAAGTTGCATCTAAAGCAAACGATGTAGCTGGGGATGGTACCACTACAGCAACTTTATTAGCACAAGCAATAGTAAATGAAGGACTTAAAGCAGTTGCAGCAGGTATGAATCCTATGGATTTAAAAAGAGGTATTGATAAAGCAGTTATTAGCGCTGTGGAAGAGTTAAAAAGGTTATCAGTACCATGTTCTAATTCAAAAGCTATTACTCAAGTTGGAACAATATCAGCTAATGCAGACGAAAAAGTTGGAAATTTAATAGCAGAGGCGATGGAAAAAGTTGGTAATGACGGTGTTATCACTGTAGAAGAGGGAACTGGTTTAGAAGATGAATTAGAAGTTGTAAAAGGAATGCAATTTGATAGAGGTTATTTATCTCCTTATTTTATAAACAAATCAGAAACAGGATTGGTAGAACTAGACAATCCTTATATATTAATGGTAGACAAAAAAATATCAAATATAAGAGAATTACTACCTATATTAGAAGGTGTGGCAAAATCTAGTAAACCTTTATTAATAATAGCTGAAGATTTAGAGGGAGAGGCTTTAGCAACTTTAGTAGTTAACTCAATGAGAGGTATTGTAAAAGTAGCTGCTGTTAAGGCTCCAGGATTTGGTGATAGACGTAAAGCTATGTTACAAGATATTTCTATATTAACTTCAGGAATAGTAGTTTCTGAAGAGTTAGCAATGGATTTAGAAAAAACTAGTCTGAAAGATTTAGGACAAGCTAAGAAAGTTGTTATTAATAAAGATGAAACAACTATAATTGGTGGTAAAGGACAAAAAAGATCTATTAATAATAGAATAAATCAAATACGCCAACAAATACAAGAAGCTACTTCAGATTATGATAAAGAAAAATTAAATGAGCGATTAGCTAAATTATCTGGAGGAGTAGCAGTATTAAAAGTTGGTGCAGCAACTGAAGTTGAAATGAAAGAAAAAAAAGCAAGAGTGGAAGATGCATTACATGCTACTAGAGCAGCAGTAGAAGAAGGTGTAGTTGCTGGTGGTGGTGTGGCTTTAATTAGAGTAGCTGCTAAAATATCCGATATTATCGGTAACAATGAAGATCAAAATGTAGGTATACGTGTTGCATTAAAAGCTATGGAAGCTCCTTTACGTCAAATTGTTTCTAATTCAGGAGAAGAACCTTCTGTAGTAGCAAATAATGTTAAATCGGGTAAAGGTAATTACGGATATAATGCAGCAAGTCATGAATATGGAGATATGATATCTTTTGGTATTTTAGATCCAACAAAAGTAACAAGATCAGCATTACAATATGCATCTTCTGTTGCTGGATTAATGATTACTACTGAATGTATGGTAACAGATTTGCCTAAAGAAGAAAAAAATGATTTAGGTTCTAATCCAGGAGTAGGTGCAGGAGGAATGGGTGGCATGGGTGGAATGATGTAAGTTTTACATTTTTATTATTTCCATTTCTCTATTTTAAAATATCATTTTTACAAAAATAATTTAAAATAATCCATCCTGGAATTTTTAACCAGGATGGAATTTTTTATTTAAACAATGTTTGATAATATTTACAATAATTATTTTATTTACAAATTATCATAATAATTTTATGAATTAAATTTTTCAAATATTGTTTTAAATAAAAATAGCTATATTTTTTATAAAATGTATTTCTTTTTTTTAAATACGTAAAATAATGTTATTTATTTTTTTTGCTTATTTAAAAATAAATTTGTATATTAAGAGTGCTTTTTATATGAAAACTTATTTAAGTAATCAACTACGTTATGGCATAAAAATAATATTTAATAAAAAACCTTATTCAATAGAAAAAAATGAATTTGTTAAGCCAGGAAAAGGTCAGGTTTTTTATAGAATTAAAATGCGTAATTTAATAACATTTAAAAGTATAGAAAAAACATTTAGAACAACTGACTTTTTTAAAGAAGCTAATATTATAAATATAAAATTAAAATATTTATATAGTATTAATGAAATTTATTATTTTATCAATCAAGATAATTGTGAACAAATATCTGCTGATAAAAAATATATTGGAAATAATTTGATATGGTTATTTTCTAATGAAAATTATAAAGTAACTTTATGGAATAATAATCCAATTTCCGTTATACCTAATAAATTTATTAAAATCAAAGTTAAAGATACAACACCTAATGTTAAATCTGACACAAAATCTAGTTTTAATAAAATAGCTGTTTTATCTAACAATTTTCATATAAAAGTACCATCATTTATACAAATAGGTGATTTGATAAAAGTAAATACAATTACTAAAGAATATATTTCTCGAGTAAAATAAAATTTTTTTTTAATTAATGTATTATATAATAATTTTATTTTTATTTTTTTATATAATACATATTTTTTTTAGTATTCATTACCTTTTATATTTTTTCGGAAACTTTCCCATTCAAATGTTAACCATAAACTGTTTCCTAATCTCATTCTATCAATTACACGTTCTCCTAGAAGTTTTCTCATTTCCTTATGATCTAAATTAGATAACATTCCAGTTGGTTTTTTAGACGAAGATCTTCTATCTACTATTTGATTAATTATTACTTTTTCATATCTTGATTCAGTTTGTATACCTATTTCGTCAATTATTAATAAATCAACGTTACTTAGATTATTCAATAATTTTTCTTCAGTAATATTGTTCTTTCCATGAAAGGTATTTTTCATATTTGACATTAAATCAGCTACAGTTACTATCAAAACTTTTTTACCATGGAGTATTAAATAATTTCCTATAGCAGATGCTAAATGATTTTTACCAGTTCCAGGTTTGCCTGAAAAAATAAAATTAGATATATTTCCATTAAATTTATAAGCATATCTTTTAGAAGCTAACAAAACCCTATTTTGTCCGTTATTATTTACTTTATAGTTGTCAAACGAACAATTTATATATAATTCTCTAATACCTGATTTGTTTAGAATTTTTTGCATTTTCATAGCTTTGTTTTTTCTTATAATAGATTTAGAATATATTTCTCCTTGTTTTTGATTCCAGTTAAGTAAATCAACATCTTTTATAAATTTAGGTTTTATATTGTTAGGCATAATTTTTTTTAGACGTTTAAATAAAGTATAATTATTAATATTTTTCATTAATCTCCTCTAAAACCTTTTGGTGTGATTTTATCAGGTTCTAAAATATCATTTATATCTCTTATATTTATTTTATTGGATAATCTACTTTGTTGTAAACTTCTAGCTAATTTTTGTTGCCATTGTAAATGATAAAAAGTTCTACCTTCTATTTTCCAATATGATATAAAAGCTGCTAACTCATTACTATTAACTTTTTTATTTAACATTATTCCCCATATATGAGATTTTTTTAAAAAATCTTCATCTGGTTTCCAATTTTTATACATAGCAAATTTGCCTTTATTTTCTTTTTTTTTCGTATTTAGGAAATCTTTGTTAATATTTTTATGAGAAACATTTTTCTTAATAAAAGAATTTTCTATATTTAATAATCTATTTAAAAAAATTGGTGAAACTGCATACATTATTGGTTTATTTTTATCAAAAACTGCAATAGCTCCTTCTTTTGTAGATGTTATATATTTTATAGGATTTTTACAAAATGATTTTATATCTATTCCATTTGATACTAATATTTTAATACACATGGAAATTTCTCTTTATTTTTTTTACAGATGATAATTAAAAAACATGTTTTATACAATTATATAAAAATGTTATAATGATTTTGTTTTTTTTCTTATATAAACAAAAAAATATACTAAACCAGATTTTTTAAATTTATGTAAAAACCAATTAGATGGTACATCTATGTTTTTTTTTTCTTGTTCAATATATATATAAGCATTATTATTCAATATATTTTTTTTTTCTAATAAATGTATAATTTTATTTATTATATTTTTATAAAATGGAGGATCTAAAAAAACTACATCATATTTTTTTTTACAATAATATACCCATTTTAAAGTATTATCATGAATTAATTCACAATTTTTAATAAATAATAAATTTGTGTTCTTTTTTATTTGTTCTAATATTTTTTTTTCGGAGTCTATAAAAGTAACATATGAAGCATTTCTTGATAAAGATTCTATACCTAATATTCCGCTTCCAGAAAAACAATCTAAACATTTCGCATTTTTAATTTTTATATATAAATAATTAAATAAAACTTCTCTTATAAAACTTTTTGTAGGTTTTATTTTATAATGATCTATTATTTTTAATATTCTACCTCTATATTTACCACCAGTAATTTTTAATCTATTTTTTTTTTTCATTTTTTATTTTATAAATATTATTTTATTAAATAAATATATATTAATCATAAAATAAATAAAATAAGGAAGTTAATTAATATGTCTAATAACAAAAAAACTTTTTTTTCTTGGTTAAGAAATAATAAAAAAAATAAAATTAATAATAATAATAACAAAAAAAAAACAAGTGGTTTCTTAAATAAATTAAAAAAAAATCTGTTAAAAACTAGAGATATTTTTACTAATCGTATTTTATCAATATTTAAAAATACTAAAGTTAACGATTCATTATTTGAAAAATTAGAAGAAACATTATTGATGTCAGATGTAGGTTTAGAAACAACTAAAAATATTATTAATAATTTAATTAAGAGTAATAATATTAATAAATATGATAATAAAAAAATATATCTCTATTTAAAAAAAGAATTAGTAAATATTTTAAAAAAAGTAGAAAAACCATCTGAAAAATTATTAAATAATAAAACTTTTATCATATTGGTTGTTGGAGTGAATGGTGTAGGTAAAACTTCTACCATAGGTAAAATAGCTTATAAATATAAAAAAAAAGGAAAATCAGTAATGTTAGTAGCTGCAGATATTTTTAGAGCTGGAGCTGTAGATCAGCTAAAAAAAATAGGAAATTCAATATCTGTTCCAGTAATTTCAGATAGTAAAAAAAAAGATTCTTCATCTATAATATTTGATGCTATCAATATAGCAAAATCTAAAAAATTGGATGTATTAATTATAGATACTGCAGGAAGATTACATAACAAAAAAAATTTAATGAATGAACTAAAAAAAAATAATAATGTAATAAAAAAATTAAACAATGGCATAAAACATGAGGTTTTATTAGTAATTGACTCCTGTTCTGGACAAAACAGTGTTGCTCAAACAAATTTATTTTATAAGGAAATAGATGTGTCTGGACTAGTTGTCACTAAATTAGATGGTACTGCTAAAGGTGGTATAATTTTTTCTATTTCTGATAAATTAAACATACCTATTAGATATATTTCTTTTGGTAAATCAATTAATGATTTGAAAACTTTTAATGCTAAAAAATTTGTAAATGCTTTATTAGATAATAAATAACAAATAAAATTATAATTTTTTATTTTAATAACATAATATTTATATTTACATATATTATATATTTGTGTATTTTAGATAATAAGTTTTTAATAAAAACTTTCATATTTATTCATAAATTGTATATACATTTTATAAATGTATTAATTTTTTTATAATATACAATGTATTTTTTAACATAAACAAAAAATATTTTATTAATTTTAAATTTCATTAATTAATAAAGGGATTTTCATGATTAACAAAATACAAAAATTCCCCATTATTACATTAGGTAATTTAGATTCTTATATTAGATCAGCTAATTTGTATCCTATGTTATCTGCTAAAGAAGAAAATTTATTAACAAAAAATTTTTTTTATAATTTTGATTTAGAATCAGCAAAAAAACTTATATTATTTAATTTAAGGTTTGTTATTCATATAGCTCGTAGTTATTCTGGTTATGGATTGCAGCAAGCTGATTTAATTCAAGAAGGTAGCATAGGTTTAATGAAAGCAATTAAAAGATTTAATCCAGAAATTGGAGTAAGATTAATATCTTTTGCAGTTCATTGGATAAAATCTGAAATACATGAGTATATTTTAAAAAATTGGAGAATAGTTAAAGTAGCTACTACAAAATCTCAACGTAAATTGTTTTTTAATTTAAGAAAAAATAAAAAACATTTAGGTTGGTTTAATCTAAAAGAAATAGAATTAGTTGCACAAGAGTTAGGAGTTACTAATAAAGATGTAATTGAAATGGAATCTAGAATGTCAGCACAAGATATTACTTTGCATCCTGTAGATGAAGACACTAATGATTTTAAATTTCTACATTATAATAATTTTTTAAAAGATAAAACTTCTAATTTTTCTAGATTATTAGAAGTAAATAATTGGACCTTTTATGCTAATAATAAACTAATTAATGCTATATCTATGTTAGATGAAAGAAGTCGATATATAATAAGATCACGTTGGTTAGATGAAAATAATAAAACAACATTACAAAAAATTGCTAATGATTACAGTATTTCAGCTGAAAGAGTTAGACAATTAGAAAACAATACTATAAAAAGATTAAAAAATATAATAGATATGTGAAATATTAATAATTTTATGCAAACATTATTTATTGTTTTTTTTGTTTTTACTAATTATTTATAGATATTAACAAAAACATCCATGAAAAAAATAACAAATTTGTAAAAAAGTAATATTTTTTTTGATTTTTATCATTTAAAGTTTACGAAATATTAAATTTTTATATAAATATATTGTTAATATTATTAAATTTTTTGGAATTAAATAATAATATTTTTTAATTATTATTAAATTTATAATTTTAATTATATTATAAATATATTAATTAAAGTTATTAATTAGAGGTTTTTTATTTAATGAATATTTTAAGTCATATACTTGGTTTTCCTCGTATAGGTGTTAACCGCGAGTTAAAAAAAGCACAAGAAAATTATTGGCAAGGTAAATACAATAAAAAAAAATTATTATCTATTGGATATAAATTAAGAAAAAAACATTGGAAAAAACAATTAAGTTCAGGTTTAGATTTTATAACTGTTGGTGACTTTTCTTGGTATGATCATGTTTTAAACACAACAATGTTATTAGGAAACATTCCAGATAGACATAAAAATTACGACAATTCAATTGATATTGATACATTATTCAGAATAGCTAGAGGAACAGCTCCTACTGGACATTCAACATCAGCCTCAGAAATGACAAAGTGGTTTAACACAAATTATCATTATATAGTTCCTGAATTTAAAAAAGATCAGGATTTTAATTTTAGTTGGTCACAAATTATAGAAGAAGTAGATGAAGCTTTATCATTAGGATACATAGTAAAGCCAGTAATTTTAGGTCCTTTAACATACTTATGGTTAGGAAAAAAAACAGAAAATAATTCTTTTGATGTATTAGATTTATTAAAAAAAATAGTTCCTATATATATTTATATATTAAAAGAGTTTAAAAAACGTAATATTGAGTGGGTTCAAATAGATGAACCTATATTGGTATTAGACCTCCCAAAAAATTGGTTAAAAAAATTTTATGATGTTTATAAATTATTACATGGTACAATAAAAATATTACTTACTACTTATTTTGGAAGTATTTCTCATAATATAAAATATATTAATGATTTTTTTGTTGACGGTATTCATATAGATTTAATTCATGGTGATGATAATATATTTTCATTAAATTCTAAAATATCTCAAAAAAAAACTCTGTCATTAGGTATTATAAATGGTAGAAATGTTTGGAAATCTAATCTTGATAATTGGTTTGATGTAATAAATAATATAAAAAAAAGCAGAAATAAATTATGGTTAGGTTCTTCATGTTCATTACTTCATACACCAATAGATTTAAATTATGAGAAGAAAATAGATAGTGAAACTAAAAGCTGGTTTTCTTTTGCTATACAAAAATGTGAAGAACTATCATTATTACGAGATTCCTTAAACTCTAATAACAAAAATAATATTGAAGATTGGGTTAAACCTATTAATGCAAGAGAGTTATCTACAAAAGTAAATAAACATTTAGTATCAGAGAGAGTACAATCTATCAGAAATAATGATTTAAAAAGAACAAACACCTATAATTCACGTTATAAATTACAAAATAAAAAAATTAAGTTACCTATTTTACCTACTACAACTATAGGTTCTTTCCCTCAAACTAAAGAAATAAGAAATTTGAGAATGGATTTTAAAAAAGGTGTTATTAACCAAGAATTATATGATAAAAAAATACGAAATGAAATTAAAAAGAATATTAAGATACAAGAAAAAATAGATATTGATGTTTTGGTTCATGGAGAACCTGAAAGAAATGATATGGTTGAATATTTTGGTGAAAAATTAAATGGTTTTACTTTTACTAGTAATGGATGGGTGCAAAGTTATGGATCACGATGTGTAAAACCTCCTATAATAATAGGAGATATATACAGATCTAAACCTATAACAATAGATTATGCAAAATATGCTCAATCTCTTACAAAAAAACCGGTAAAAGGAATGTTAACAGGACCTGTAACAATATTATTTTGGTCTTTTCCTAGAGAAGATATATCCAAAAAAATTATTGCTAAACAAATTGCACTTGCTTTAAGAGACGAAGTTTTAGATTTGGAAAATGCAGGTATTAAAATTATACAAATAGATGAACCTGCTTTACGAGAAGGATTACCATTAAGAAAAAACAAATGGAAATCATATTTAAAATGGTCTGTTGATGCTTTCCGATTAAGTTCATCAGTAGTTAAAGACGAAACACAAATACATACACATATGTGTTATTGTGAATTTAGTGACATAATGAATGCCATAGTTAATTTAGACGCTGATGTTATTACTCTTGAAACTGCTAGAACCAATATAGAAATATTAGAAAAAATTAAAAACTTTCAATATCCAAATAGCATAGGACCTGGAATATATGACATACATTCTCCAAACATACCAAAAAAGAAAGAAATTTTAATTTTATTAAATAAATATTTAAAAATAATTTCTAAAAATAAATTATGGGTAAATCCAGATTGTGGTTTAAAAACTAGAAGTGTTGAAGAAACAATAAGTGCTTTAAAAAATATGGTCGATGCTACAAAAAATATACGTAAAAAAATAAATTAGTAATTAAAACACAACAGTAGGATGATAAATTATTATCCTACTTTTATATTAATAATATTTTTTTATAAAAAAGTTATATTAATGTTTAAAATGACGTAAATTTGTAAATAACATTGACATATTATGTTCGTTAACAGCATCAATCGTGTCTTTGTCTCTTATAGATCCTCCACTTTGGATAATACAAGTAATTCCATTTTTTGCTGCAATGTCTATGTTATCTCTAAACGGTAAAAATGCATCGGAAGATAATACTGATCCATAAATATTTGTTTTATTGGATAAAGATTTTTTTATAGAAATTTTTGTTGCATCCAATCTACTTGTTTGACCAGATCCAATACCTAAAGTTACTTTATTTAAGACACAAACCACAGAATTGGATTTTGTAAATTTATTTATTTTCCAAGCAAAAATAGAATCTTCTATTTCTTTTTTAGTAGGTTTTTTTTTGCTAACTATTTTAAATTTATTAATAATTATAGAATTATATTCCTGTATCAAAAAACCATTAGAAAAATTTTTAATCTCTAAAGTATTTAACAAATTTATATTTTTATAAAATATCAATATTACTTTTTTTCTTATTTTTAATTTTGCTAACGCTTTTTTTGTTGAAGAAGGAGCAATAATTATTTCTACAAATTGTTTTTTAAATATTACATCTAAAGTATTTTCATCTATTTTTCTATTAAAAACAATAATACCTCCAAAAGAAGATATTGAATCAGAATAATAAGCTTTTATATAAGCATTATTTATATCAATATCTGTAGCTGCTGCACATGGATTAGAATGCTTTATTATTAAACATGTTGGTGTTTTGAATTGATATATACATTTTATTGCAGTTTCTATATCATTAATATTATTGTAAGATAATTCATCACCTGTTATTTGTTTAAACATCTCATTACTTAATATTTTGTTATTTTTTTCTTTATAAATATAAGATTTTTGATGAGGATTTTCTCCATATAATAAACTTTTATATTTCACCAATTTTAATTCTATTCTATTTGGAAATATTTTTTTCTTTTTCTTTTTCTTTTTATTTTTATTTTTTTTGAAAGCATGAAAAATATTTTTTTCATATTCCAAGCTATATTGAAATGCTTTTTTAGCTAAGTTGAATCTGGTGTTTAAACTTACTTTGTTATTTGCATTTTTCATTTCTGAAATTATTTTATCATAATCTTTAAAATCAACAATTACTGTAACATTTTTATAATTTTTAGCCCCAGATCTAACCATTCCAGGGCCTCCAATATCTATATTTGTTAATATTTTTTTGAATGTATTATTATTATCAGTAATATTATAAAAGTTAACTACTATCATGTCCATTATAACTATTTTATTTTTTTTTATTATATGTTCATCTATTTTACCTCTTTGCAAAATACCAGCATATATTTTAGGATGTATTGTTTTTATTCTTCCATCTAATATTTCTGGAAAATTTATGTAATTTGATATATTTATTACTTTAATATTTGATTCGGACAATGTTTTATAAGTACCTCCAGTAGAATATATTGCTATGTTTCTTTTTTTTAATTTTTTAGCAAAATCAATAATTTTAGATTTATTATATACACTCAACAATGCATTTTTTATTACTTTAGTCAAAATAAAACTCCAATTGTATTATTAAAAATAATTATTTAAATTTAAAATACTAATTTTATAAAAAAAATTATTTTTTGATATTATATTTAATTAAATTTATTTTATTTTTTATTTTTTTTGCAGGAATAAAAGATAATGTTTTTGAAGCAGGTATTTTTATTATTTCTCTAGTTTTAGGATGTATTCCTTTTCTTTTTGCACGGTATATTATTTTAAATGTTCCAAAACCTACTATTCTAACTTGTTTATTTATTTGTAAAGATTTTATAATTGCTGATAAAGTTAACTCTAATGTTTTTTTAGCTTGTATTTTAGATAGATCTCCTATATTTGCAATTAAATTAATCAATTTAATTTTATTCATAATTTTTTCCTTTTGAACTTAATTTAATTTTTTAAACAAAAAATTGTTTTTAAACATTTGTTTAATTTTTAAAAAATCTAATGTTGTATATTAAATATATACACATATAAGTATTTTTTTTATGAGTATTTTTCATAATACATTGCAGCAATTTAATAAACTGCTGCTTATTTATATATAAAAATTATTGTTTATTGTAAATTTTTGTAAATATATTAGAATTTAATAATTGAGATAAATTAGCTGATGCTTCTTCTGCACTTATTTTTTTTGACTTTATTTTTTTTTCAAATATTATTTTTTTGTTTTTTTTGTTTTTTAAACGAACTTTATGATATTCATATCCAGTTCCTGAAGGAATTAATCTTCCTACAATAACATTTTCTTTTAATCCTCTCAAATTATCTTTTTTTCCTGCAATAGCTGATTCTGTTAAAACTCTTGTAGTTTCTTGAAAAGAAGCTGCTGATATAAAAGATTCAGTTGCTAATGATGCTTTAGTAATTCCTAATAGTTCTCTTTGGAAAGTTACTTTTATCTTTTTAAGAGAAGATAATTTGTTATTATATGATTTTATTTTAGAGTACTCTACTTGTTCACCTTCTAAAAAATCAGATTCTCCAGAATTTATGATAATCGCTTTTCTTAACATTTGTCTGACTATTACTTCAATATGTTTATCATTTATTTTAACTCCTTGTAAACGATAAACTTCTTGAACTTCATTTATTATATATTTTGTAACTTCTTGCACACCTCTTAATCTTAATATATCATGTGGAGATTCAGGTCCGTCAGATATAACATCTCCTTTATTAATTTGTTCTCCTTCAAAAACATTTAATTGCCTCCATTTAGGAATCATTTCTTCATATGAGTTTTCATTATTTAATGAAGTTATTATTAATCTTCTTTTTCCTTTAGTTTCTTTACCAAAAGATATAACACCACTAATTTCAGATAAAATAGCTAATTCTTTTGGTTTTCTTGCTTCAAACAAATCTGCAACTCTTGGTAATCCTCCTGTTATATCTTTTGTACCACTAGATTCCTGAGGAATTCTAGCTAAAGTATCACCAGCATTAATATAAACATTATCATCTAATTGAATAATAGATTTTCCAGGTAAAAAATATTTAGCAGGCATATCAGTACCAGATATTAAAACATTTTCTCCGTAATTATTTATTATTTCAATAGCAGGTCTTAAATCTTTAGCTATAGTTGTTCTTTCTGATGTATCTAATACTATTATAGATGATAATCCTGTAAGCTCATCTGCTTGTTTTACAATACTTTGACCTTCTATCATATCAACAAATTTAACATAACCACTAACTTCTGTTATAACTGGCATAGTATGTGGATCCCAATTTGCTATAGTTTCCCCTGTTATTACTTGTTCTCCATCATTTTTATTTATCACAGATCCATAAGGTACTTTGTAACTTTCTTTAATTCTATAAACATCATCTAAAATTTGTATTTCTACATTTCTTGATGTAATAATAATTTTTCCTGAAGAATTTATAACAGATTTAGAATTATTTATTTTTATAGTACCTGTATTTTTTACTTGTATACTAGATTCTGTAGCAGCTCTGGATGCAGCTCCTCCGATATGAAACGTACGCATTGTAAGTTGAGTACCTGGCTCACCTATAGATTGAGCTGCTATAACACCTATTGCTTCTCCTTTTTTTACTAATTTTCCTCTAGCTAAATCTCTACCATAACATTGAGCACAAACACCAAAATTAGTTTCACAGTTTACTACAGATCTTACTTTTACCATATCTATAGAATTTTTATCTAAAATATCACAATATTTTTCATCCAATAAAGTATTTTTGTAAATCAATACTTTTTTTGTTTTTTTTTCTAGTATATCCTCCATAGTAACTCTACCTAAGACTCTTTCTCTTAATGGTTCTTTTACATCTCCTCCCTCTATTACAGGAGTCATTAATATTCCTTTATTTGTTTTACAATCATCTTCTGTTACGACTAAATCTTGTGCAACATCTACCAATCTTCTAGTTAGATATCCAGAGTTAGCTGTTTTCAACGCTGTATCTGCTAGTCCCTTTCTAGCTCCATGAGTAGAAATAAAATATTGCAAAACATTTAATCCTTCTCTGAAGTTTGCTGTTATTGGTGTTTCAATTATTGATCCATCTGGTTTTGCCATTAAACCTCTCATACCAGCTAATTGTCTAATTTGTGCTGCTGAACCTCTAGCTCCAGAGTCAGCCATCATAAATATGCTATTAAAAGAAGTTTGTTTTTTTTCTATATTTTTTCTATTTTTTACTTTTTCTATAGATATATTTTCCATCATCGCTTTAGCTACTTTTTCATTTGCTGACGTCCATATATCAATAACTTTATTGTATCTTTCATTATTAGTTACTAATCCAGATTGGAATTGTTCTTGTATTTCTGTGACTTCTTGTTCAGCTTCTAATATAATTTTTTGTTTTTTGTTAGGAATAATCATATCATCTATACCTACAGATGATCCTGATTTTGCAGCATAATTAAAACCTGTATACATTATATTATCTGCAAATTTAACAGTATATTTTAACCCCAATATTCTATAACACATATTAATCATTTGAGAAACACTTTTTTTACCTAAAGTTTTGTTAACAATTTTATATGGTAATCCTTTAGGAACTATTTTCCATAAAATTGCTCTACCTATAGTAGTTTTAACTAATTTTGTTTTTTTTATGTAATTTTTATTAATATTTAACTTATATTCATTAATTCTAACTTTAACTTTTGCATGTAATTCAGCTATATTAGAAAAATAAACTTTTTCAGCTTCCTCTGAGTTTCTTAAGATCATTCCTTCTCCCACAGCATTTATCTTTTTTCTAGTCATGTAATATAATCCTAATATCACATCTTGAGAAGGAACTATGATAGGTTCTCCATTAGCAGGAGATAAAATATTATTAGTAGACATCATTAAAGATTTAGCTTCTAATTGTGATTTTTTTGTTAATGGTATATGAACAGCCATTTGATCACCATCAAAATCTGCATTATAAGCAGCACATACTAGAGGATGTAATTGAATAGCTTTTCCTTCAATTAATATTGGTTCAAAAGCTTGTATTCCTAATCTATGTAAAGTAGGAGCTCTATTTAATAACACAGGATGATTAGAAATAACTTCTTCTAAAACATCCCATACTATGTTTTCTTCACGATCTACCATTCTTTTTGCTGATTTTATTGTAGTTGCTAATCCTTTGTTTTCTAGTTTTCCGAATATGAATGGTTTGAATAGTTCTAGCGCCATTTTTTTTGGTAAACCACATTGATTTAGTTTAAGATATGGACCGACTGTAATAACTGATCTTCCTGAATAATCAACTCTTTTTCCCAATAAATTTTGTCTAAATCTTCCTTGTTTTCCCTTAATCATATCAGCTAATGATTTTAAAGGTCTTTTGTTAGAACCTGTAATTGCTCTACCTCTTCTACCATTATCTAATAATGCGTCTACTGCTTCTTGTAACATTCTTTTTTCATTTCTAACTATTATGTCTGGAGCAGATAAATCTAAAAGTCTTTTTAATCTGTTGTTTCTGTTTATAACTCTTCTGTATAAATCATTTAAATCAGAAGTTGCAAATCTACCACCATCTAATGGAACTAATGGTCTTAAGTCTGGAGGTAATATAGGTAATACTGTTAAAATCATCCATTCTGGTTTATTTTCAGATTGTATAAATGATTCTAATATTTTAATTCTTTTTGTTATTTTCTTTTTTTTAGTTTCAGAATTAATATTATTTAATTCTTCTTTTAACATTTTGCATTCATTAACTAAATTAATATCTTTTAGTAATAATTGTATAGCTTCAGCACCCATTTTAGCATCAAACTCTTCTCCAAATTCTTCTAGAGCATCTAAATATTGTTCTTCAGTTAAAATTTGTTTTTTTTCTAAACTACTAGTATTTTCATCAATCACTACATAAGATTCAAAATATAAAATTCTTTCAATATCTCTTAAAGGCATATCTAATAATAAACCTATTCTTGACGGTAATGATTTCAAAAACCATATATGAGCTGTAGGAGAAGCTAATTCTATGTGACCCATTCTATCTCTTCTTACTTTAGTTTGTGTAACTTCAACACCACATTTTTCACATATGACTCCTCTATGTTTTAATCTTTTATATTTTCCACATAAACATTCATAATCTTTTATAGGGCCAAAAATACGAGAGCAAAAAAGACCATCTCTTTCGGGTTTAAATGTACGATAATTTATTGTTTCTGGTTTTTTTACTTCACCAAACGACCACGATCTAATCATATCCGGAGATGCTAAAGCTATTTTAATAGAATTAAATTCTTCAATTCTGTTATTTACCTTTACATTTGTTTTTTTCACATGTTTGTCCTGCTGTTAGAATGAAAAAATTTTAATATTTAATTTAATTGTGATAATAATTAAAGTCATCAATCTTCTAATTCTATATTTATGCCTAATGAACGAATTTCCTTCAAAAGAACATTAAATGATTCAGGCATTCCTGGCTCCATTCTGTGATTACCATCTACAATATTTTTATACATTTTAGTTCTTCCACTAACATCATCAGATTTTACAGTTAACATTTCTTGTAAAGAATAAGCAGCTCCGTAAGCTTCCAAAGCCCATACTTCCATTTCACCAAATCTTTGACCTCCGAATTGTGCTTTACCTCCTAATGGTTGTTGTGTTACTAAACTATAAGAACCAGTAGATCTAGCATGCATTTTATCATCAATTAAATGATTTAATTTTAACATATACATATAACCAACTGTTACTAATCTTTCAAAAGGTTCACCAGTTCTTCCATCGAATAATTTTATTTGACCTGATGTTGGTAAATTGCTAAGTTTTAATAATTTTTTTATTTCTTTTTCTTTAGCTCCATCAAACACTGGTGTAGAAATTGGAAGACCATCTTTTAAATTTTGAGCTAATTCATATATTTCTGTTTTTGAAAAATTATTCAAATTTACTTTTTGTCTGATATTGTCTCCTAAATCATATGCTTTTTGCATAAATTTTTTTAACTTGAAAAAGTTTTTTTGTTTTTTTAATATATGATTTATTTTATTACCAATTCCTTTTGCTGCCATACCTAGATGAGTTTCTAAAATTTGACCTATGTTCATTCTTGAAGGAACTCCTAAAGGATTTAAAACTATATCTACAGGTATTCCATTTTCATCATATGGCATATCTTCAACTGGATTTATTTTAGAAATAACACCTTTATTTCCATGACGTCCAGCCATTTTATCACCAGTTTGTATTTGACGTTTAACTGCCAAATAAACTTTAACTATTTTTAATATACCAGGAGACAAATCATCACCTTGAGTGATTTTGTTTTTTTTTATTTTTATTTTCTTTTCAAATATTTTTTTTAATTTGGAGTGTTTTCTTTGAAATTCTATTAATATTTTTTTATCTTTTTTATTATTTAACTTGTATTGCAATAGTTCTTTTTTACGAATATTATTAATTAATTTTTCATTTATATTAAGTGATATTAAAAAATTTTTAATATTATAAAATATAACTTCTTCTAAAATTTTAAATTCTTCAAATAAATCTTTATCTATTTGTTTTAATTTCATATTTTCTATTTCTATAGTTCTTTTATCTTTTTTAACTCCTTCTCTAGTAAAAATTTGAACATCTATCACTGTACCATATACTCCATTAGGTACTCTTAAAGATGAATCTTTAACGTCTGATGCTTTTTCACCAAAAATAGCACGTAACAACTTTTCCTCTGGAGTAAGTTGTGTTTCACCTTTAGGTGTCACTTTGCCTACTAATATATCTCCACCTTTTATTTCTGCACCAATATAAACAATTCCAGATTCATCTAATTTTGATAAAGCATGTTCTCCTACATTTGGGATATCAGATGTAATTTCTTCTGCACCTAATTTAGTATCTCTTGAAATACATAATAATTCTTGAATATGTATAGTAGTAAATCTATCATCTTGAACTATTTTTTCTGAAATTAAAATAGAATCTTCAAAGTTATATCCATTCCATGGCATAAAAGCTACTCTCATGTTTTGTCCTAAAGCTAATTCTCCTAAATCAGTAGATGGTCCATCAGCTAAAACATCATTTTTTTTTATTTGATCATTTAATGATACACATGGTCTTTGATTAATACATGTATTTTGATTTGATCTAGTATATTTTGTCAGGTTGTATATATCTATTTCGAAATCTTCATTTTTTATTTCTTTTTTATCTACTTTAATAACAATTTTTGAAGAATCCATGAATTGTACAACACCACTTCTTTTTGCTATAACAGTTACTCCTGAATCTATAGCAACAGATCTTTCCATACCTGTACCAACTAAAGGTTTTTCTGATTTAATAGTAGGCACAGCTTGTCTTTGCATATTAGATCCCATTAAAGCACGATTAGCATCATCATGTTCTAAAAAAGGAATCAAGGAAGCTCCTACAGATACTATTTGTTGAGTAGAAACATCCATATAATTTACTAATTTTTTATGAAATAATCTAGATTCTCCTTTATGTCTACATATAACTAAATCTTCTAAAAAATGTCCATTTTTATTTATTTTTGTATTAGCCTGTGCAATAATATATTTATTTTCTTCTATTGCTGACAAATATTTTATATCATTACTAACTATACTATTAAAAACTTTTCTGTATGGTGTTTCTAGAAAACCATATTTATTTGTTTGAGCATATACAGATAATGAATTAATTAATCCAATATTAGGACCTTCAGGAGTTTCTATGGGACATACTCTTCCATAATGAGTTGGATGTACATCTCTTACTTCAAATCCAGCTCTTTCTCTAGTTAATCCACCTACACCTAATGCAGATATCCTTCTTTTATGTGTTATTTCTGCAAGTGGATTATTTTGATCCATAAACTGTGATAATTGACTTGAATTAAAAAATTCTTTTATAGAGGAAGAAATAGGTTTTGCATTTATCATATCTTGAGGAGTTAATGAATCTATATCTACAGAAGATAATTTTTCTTTAACAGCTCTTTCTACTCTTATCAGTCCTACTCTAAATTGATTTTCAGTCATTTCTCCAACTGATCTAATTCTTCTATTTCCTAAATGATCTATATCATCTATTTCTCCTTTGCCATTTCTTATGTTTATTAATTTTTTAATAACATTTATAATATCTTTGTTATTTAAAACACCTGATCCATATTTTGTATTTTTATTTAAAGAACTATTAAATTTCATTCTTCCTACAGGAGATAAATCATACTTTTCTACTGAAAAAAACAAATTATTAAATAAATTTTCCGATGCTTCTTTAGTTGGAGGTTCACCAGGACGCATCATTCTATAAATTTCAAATAATGAACCGATATAATCATTGGTTACATCTATTTTCAAAGTATCAGATATGTAAGATCCACAATCTATATCATTAGTAATAATTATTTCTATATTATTAATTTTTTTTTTCTTTATCTTTTTTATAATTTCTTGAGATATTTCTGTATTTGCTAAAAAAATACATTCTTTATTTTTTATGTCGAAATAATCTTTAGCAATAGTTTTACCAATTAAATATTCTATAGGTAATGTTATTTCTTTTATTTTATCTTTATATAAACGACGTATATTTTTAAAAGTGATCCTTCTTCCTTTTTTTATATATATTTTATTGTTTATTTTTAAATTAAAAGATAATATTTCACCTTTTAATGCATTATTAAACAATTTCATTTTTATATCATTTTTCTTTATAACAAAATTTATTTTTTTAAAAAAAATTCTTAAAATATCTTCTGTACTATATTTTAAAGATCTTAAAATAATACTAATTGGTAATTTTCTTCTTCTATCTATTCGGAAAAACAAGTTATCTTTTGAATCAAACTCAAAATCTAACCAAGATCCACGATATGGTATAATTCTAGCGTTATATAAAATTTTTCCTGAGGAATTATTTTTACCTTTATCACTATCAAAAAAAACACCAGGGCTTCTATGTAACTGAGAAACAACAACTCTTTCTGTACCGTTAATCATAAAAGTTCCATTTTTAGTCATTAAAGGTATTTCTCCCATATATACTTCTTGTTCTTTAGAATTTTTAATTATTTTTTTTGTAGTGTCTGATTCATATATAATTAATTTTAATTTTACACGAAGAGGTACAGAATAAGTTAATCCTCTAAGTTTGCATTCTTTTACATTGAATATTTTTTTTCCTAATGAATAACTTAAATATCTTAACTCAGAATTATTATTATAACTTTTAATAGGAAAAATAGATTTAAAAGCTGATTCTAAACCATTAGATTTTTTAGTGTCTTTTTTAATAAATTTTTCGAATGATTTTAACTGTATTGCAAGAAGATATGGTATATTTAAAACTTTAGGGGTTTTTCTGAAATCTTTACGAATTCTTTTTTTTTCTGTATATGAGTAATACATGAAAATTCCTTTAAAAACTTTTATTTGTTATAAAAATACAAATATAAATGTGTTTCTACAAAATAAAATAATTAATAAAAATATTTAAAATAATTTTAATAAAAATTTTTAAACTTATAAAAAAGCTGGTGATCAAAATATCACCAGCTATAAAATATATTCTATATTAATTGTGATAAAAAATTTTATTTAATTTCCACTTCAGCTCCAGATGATTCTAACAATTTTTTAAAAGATTCAGCTTCTTGTTTATTAATGCGTTCTTTTATATTTACAGGAGCTGATTCTACTAAATCTTTGGCTTCTTTTAATCCTAAACTAGTAGAACTGCGTACAGCTTTTATCACTGCTATTTTGTTGTTTCCAATATTCTTGAGAAACACATCAAATTCTGTTTTAGATTCTTCATTTTTCTTTTGACTGGAATTACCGTTATTGTTCAATAAATCTGTATATGATACTTTAAATTTTTTTTCCATGTCAGAAACTAAATCTACGATTTCCATAACCGACATTTTTGATATTGATTCTAAAATTTGTTCTTTGCTAATAGACATAATTATTATTCCTAAACTACATAAATATACTTATTTAATCAAAATAAAATATATAATTATTTTTTTATATTTTTGATAGCAAGTATTGTTAACATTAATTTGGTTATAGAAGATGTTTTTATAATTAATAAAAGTCTTGATAATGATTCATTATATGTTGGTATAGATGATAATTTATTTATTTCTTGTTTTTTAAAAAATTTACCCTCAAAACAAGCACCTTTTATTTTTATTTTATTATTTTTTTTTATAAAATTAGTTAAAATACGTGCTGCAGCTCCGGGGTGATCTAAAGAATAAGCAATTATAGTTGGACCAGATAAAATTTTTTGTAAACAAGAAAATTGTGTATTTTTTATTATTTTAGACAACAAAGTATTTTTTACTACTTTTATAAAAACTTTTTTTTTGTTAGATAACTTACGTATTTTTGTCATTTCGTTTGCAGTTATGTATGTTATATCTGCAATGACGGCTGAAGTTGCTAAATTAGATATTTTTGTAAATTTCTTAATGATATTTCTTTTTTCTTGAATTTTTAAAGGCATTCTTACAATCCTTTTTTATTCTTTTTGCATTTTAATATAATTTTATATAAAATATAGTTCAAATATATTGAATATTTTTTTAATATTTAATAACGAAATTATAAAATTTATTATTAAATCAAATTGGTAATATTAAAAGACAATCCCATAGTACTGGACATACTAACCTTTTTAATATATATTCCTTTGGAATTGTTTGGTTTATTTTTTTTAATCACATCTATAAATTTATAAAAATTTTCTTTTATTTTAAAATTTTCAAAAGAAATTTTGCCAATTGTGGAATGAATAATACCATTTTTATCATTTTTATATTTAATTTGTCCAGATATAATATTATTAATTGTTTTATTAATATCATTAGTTATGGTACCAAATTTTACATTAGGCATTAAATTTCTTGGTCCTAAAATAGGAGCAAATTTAATTAATTTTTTTATATATTCTTTTGTAGTAATTAATGTATCAAAATCAAAATTTTTTTTTTGTATTTTTTTTGTAATACTGTTAATACCAATAATGTGATCTTTTTTCATATATTTATACATTTTAACATCTGATTTTTGTGCGAAAACTGCTATTTTTGTTTTTTTATTTATGTTGTAAGGTAATATTATAATACCTTTTACATTTTGATCATTTTTTTTAGAGTCAATTCCTAAATTAATAGCAATATCAATACTTTCGTTAAATTTAACTAAAGACATTTTTTTTATGATGTCTATAACTTCTTCTAGATTATTATATCTTTTTTTTAGTGAACATTTTTTTTTTATTTTTTTTATTCTTTTTATTGTTTTCTTCATTTAATCCTCTATCGATATTCCCATAGATTTAGCTGTTCCTTCAATTGATTTTATAATCATATTTATATCATCAGTATTCATGTCAGTTTTTTTGATGTTTGCTATTTCCAATAATTTATTTTTTTTTATTTTTCCAACTATTTTTTCTTTGTTTTTTTTAGATCCAGATGTAACATTAGCTGCTTTTTTTAGTAGAATAGAAGCAGGAGGGGTTTTAGTAATAAATGTAAAAGTTTTATCAAAAAATACAGTAATTACTACAGGAATAGGTAAACCTTTTTCAATATTTTTTGTTTTTTCATTAAATTGTTTACAAAATTCCATAATATTTAATCCTTTTTGTCCTAAAGCTGGACCTATTGGAGGGCTGGGGTTTGCACTGCCAGCTTTTATTTGTAATTTAATATAAGATGTTATTTTTTTAGACATTATTTAAATATTTCCTTTTTTAAATATTTAATTTTTTTCTACATGAGAAAAATCTAATTCTACTGGAGTGGATCTTCCAAAGATAGATACTGATACTTTTAATCTGTTTTTTTCATAATCTATTTCTTCCACTATACCATTAAAATCTGAAAAAGGACCATGGTTAACTCTCACCATTTCCCCTGGTTCAAACAATCTTTTTGGTCTAGGTTTATTGCCTATTTTTTTTAGTTTATTTAAAATAATATTTATTTCTTTTGTACTTATAAATGATGGTTTATCTGATCTGCCTCCAACAAAGCCTAAAACTTTAGGAAGTTTTCTAATTGTGTGCCAAGTATAATTGTTCATTGTCATATTTATTAAAACATAACCTGGAAAAAATTTATATTTACTTTTTTTTCTTTGACCTTTTTTAATTTCTACCACTTCTTCTGAGGGAACTATTATATCACCAAAAAAAGATTCTAATTTTTTTTGTTTAATATGTTCTTTAATAGATTTAACTACTTTATTTTCAAATCCAGAAAAAGCTTGTATAACATACCATTTCTTTTGTAACATAATTATCCTCTGAACATAGTAATAGCAGATATCATTTTAAATGATATACTATCTAAAAACCATATTAACATTGATATAATAATTGTCACAATAAATATTGTAATAGTTATTTTAATAGTTTCTTGTACAGATGGCCATATAATTTTTTTTATTTCTTTTCTACAATCATCAAAAACTTTCAAAATATTTTTTTTATATATAAAATTTAATGTTATTATGGTAGACAAAATGATTGTTAAAATTATTGATGTTATTTTAATAATTATTATTTTTTTGTAATAAATATTAGATATGGTTATTATTGATAACAAAAATGAAAAAATTATTAATTTTAAAAAAAATATAGAATATTTTTTTAATTTTTTTTTTAAAATAAAATTCATGAAATAAACCTTAATTTACAAAAAAAAGATAATTATATTTAATAAAAAAGTTATTCATATGTTTTAATTTTATTATTTAAATTTTTAATAAATAACATTTTTTAATTTTGCTGATACCCAGATTTGAACTGGGGCTTAATCCTTACCGAGGATTTACTCTACCTGTTAAGTTATATCAGCTTTATTTTTTATAGCGGATAGTGGGAATTGAACCCACATCATTAACTTGGAAGGCTAATATAATAAACCTTTATACTATATCCGCTTTTTAATAATGTTATTTTGGTGGGAGAAGGATTCGAACCTTCGAAGTCTATGACGGCAAATTTACAGTCTGCTCCCTTTAACCACTCGGGAATCCCACCATATTTTTTTTTCATACATTATATATTATCATGCCGGCTACCGGAATCGAACTGGTGACCTACTGATTACAAGTCAGTTGCTCTACCTTCTGAGCTAAGCCGGCTTTATTTATTGTTTATATAATAATGATATATTTAATTTTATGCAATAAAAAGTTTTATATATATTGTTTATAAAAACATTAACAAAAATTATATATGTTTTGTTAAAAAATTTCAACATTATATCAAAATATTAATTTTTTTTTTTTACAAAATTAAATTAAAAAAAATGTGTACTCTTCAATAAAATATTAATATATTAAATTTATTAAAAAAAATAAAAATTTAAAAAAATATTTAATTTTTCTATTATATATATATTATATAAATAAATTAAATATATTTAATAATTAAATTATTATAAATTTTTTTTTATTTATTATTTATAATTTATGTATAAAAATAATAAAAAAATAAAATATAAAAATATTTAGAATATTAATAAAAATTATTAATTGGAGTAATAATGAAGTTTTCTTATTTACATTTAAAAGAAATAATAAATAAAAATTTATCGTCAATAAAAAATAAAATTAATATATCTTTTGAATTTTTTCCTACTAAAAACAAAAAAAAAAAAAAAATATTATATGAATCTATTAATGTACTAAAATATTTTAAACCTAAATTTTTATCTGTAACGTATGGGGCTAATAGTGGTGAGAAAGATTTAACATTTGAAACAGTAACAAGAATAAAAAAAAAAACTAAATTAAATGTTGCACCTCATATTACATGTATAGATTTAAAAAAACATGAAATAATAAATCTTTTGCAAAAATATTGGAAAAATGGAATAAAAAATATTATTGCTTTACGAGGTGATCTACCTGCTAAAAAAAATAATAATTCAATCATGTATGCTGTAGATTTAGTTAAAATAATAAAAGAAACAGCTGATTTTGACATTTCTGTTGCTGCTTACCCAGAAGTTCACCCTCAAGCAAAAAATAAAAATTTTGATTTGATTAATTTAAAAAAAAAAATAGATGCTGGAGCAAATAGAGCCATTACTCAATTTTTTTTTGATATAAAATCTTTTTTAAAATTTAGAGATAATTGTGTTTCTAACAATATAAATGTTGATATTATTCCTGGAATTTTACCTATATATAATTTTCAACAAGTAAAAAAATTTTCTAATATAACAAACGTTAAAATACCTAGTTGGATTTACAAAATTTTTAATAAATTAGATGAAAATGATAAATTTAGTTATGACATATTAAGTTCATATATAATCATTGATATGATTAAAATTCTTTCTTATGAAGGTGTTAAACATTTTCATTTTTATACTCTTAATAAACATAAAGTAATAAGTGTTATTTGTAAAAATTTTATAAACAAATATTAAAAATAATTATTTTTAATATTTATTGCTTATTTTAAATATTATTTAAATAATAAATCATTATATAATAATTAAATTATTAATTAAGAAAAAAATAATATTTAATTAAAATAAATACTTTTTTAAATAATGAAATTACATTTTATATAACTCATATAAATTAATTACAAAGCTTCTTATTAAAGAAGCTTTGTATAATTAATTTAAGATATATGTTATTCAATCATCTAAAAAACTTCTCAATATTTCAGATCTACTAGGATGTCTTAATTTTCTTAAAGCTTTTGCTTCTATTTGACGAATACGTTCTCTAGTAACATCAAATTGTTTACCTACTTCTTCTAGAGTATGATCAGTATTCATGTCAATACCAAATCTCATTTTTAGCACTTTGGCTTCTCTAGGTGTTAAACCAGATAAAATATTATGTGTTGCTGTTCTCAAACTATCATTTGTAGCTGATTCTAATGGTAATTCTAATGTAGTATCTTCTATGAAATCTCCTAAATGAGAATCTTCATCATCTCCAACAGGTGTTTCCATAGATATTGGTTCTTTAGCTATTTTAAGTACCTTTCTGATTTTGTCTTCAGGTATTAACATTTTTTCTGAAAGTTCCTCTGGAGTTGGTTCTCTTCCAATTTCTTGTAGAATTTTTCTTGAAATACGATTTAATTTGTTGATTGTTTCTATCATATGAACAGGTATTCTAATAGTTCTAGCTTGATCTGCAATAGATCTAGTAATAGCTTGTCTAATCCACCAAGTTGCATAAGTAGAAAATTTGTAACCTCTTCTATATTCAAATTTATCTACTGCTTTCATCAATCCAATATTACCTTCTTGTATTAAATCTAAAAATTGCAAACCTCTATTGGTATATTTTTTTGCTATAGATATTACTAATCTTAAATTTGCTTCAACCATTTCTTTTTTTGCTTTTTTGGCTTTTACTTCTCCTATATACATATTTTTATTTATTTTTTTTATTTCTTTAATGCTTAAACCAGTTTTTTCTTCTAGCTTTAATAATTTATTTATACTTAAATTTATTTTTTTGATTTTATCTGTATTTTTTGCACTTATTTTGTTAATTTTTTTATTAATTTCAAACCATTTTCCAAAATTTTTTTTAAAAAATACTTTGTAAAATTCTTTTTTTGATATATTAAATTTTTTTATACATATATCAATAATTTTTTTTTCTTCTTTTCTAATTTTTTTAATTAATATACGTATATAATTTGATAAATATTCAAATTGTTTAGGTGCTAATCTAAATTGCTTAAATATTACTGATAAATTTTTTATTTCATTTAAAGATTTTTTATGTTTTTTTTTTCTTAATTTTATTGTTTTTATGGTTATTTTATGTTGTTGTTTCAGCTCAAAAAACTTTTTTTTTGCTAATTCAGGATCTATTATGTGTTCATCGTCATCATTTTCTGTTATTTCCTTGCATATTTTTTTTTCTTTTTTTTCTTTTATATTTTTATACAAATTTATATTTTGTGTATTATTTTTAAATGTAGAAATATTTTTTATTTCATCAACATCTACAAAACCTGTAATTAATTCTGACAATCTAATATCTCCAGATTCAACACGGTTATATTGATTTAACAAATATGTAATAGATTTAGGAAATTGCGCTATAGAAGATTTAACTTTATTCATACCATCTTCTATTCTTTTAGCAATATCTATTTCTCCTTCTCTAGTCAACAATTCTACAGAACCCATTTCTCTCATGTACATTCTTACTGGATCAGTTGTTCTACCTATTTCTGATTCTACATTTGAAAATATTTGTATATTATCTTCATTTAAATGTTCATTTGAAACAATAGTATCATTTATATTTAAAACTAATTCATCTTTATTTGGTAATTCTTCAATAATTTTTACGCCCATATCTTTAACCATTTGAATAACATCTTTAATTTTATGAGAATTAATAATTTTATCGGGAAGATAATCATTTATTTCAGCATAAGTTAAATAACCTTTTTTTTGTCCATTTTTTACAAGTTTTTTTAATTGTGATTTAAATTGATTTTCCATAAAATAATATCCAAATGTATTGTTTATTAAATTTATTTTTTAAATTATTGGTATATATTTTAACATTAAAGTAACAAATTATATTTATATTATAAATAATTTTTTATTTAACAACCAAAGTTTTTGTTTTTCTTTTTTTTTTAAAACTCTATATTTTCCTATATTTATTAAATAATTTATTTTTTGTTCTAATTGAATATTATGAAGATTCTTTATTAAATCAATAAACATTTTCTTTATTTGATTTTTTTTTATCATATTATCCCATATTGCTAATTTTTTAATTATAAAATATAAATTATTTTTTCTATATAATTCAACCAATTGTGCTGTGTTCATATTTGGTTTTTTAAAACAAGTATTTAATAAATCTACAAAAATAGATATACCTGACAATTTAATTTTTTTAATATTATCTACTGATTCTATAAATTTTGATAAAAAAGGATTTTGAATTAACAAACTTATTAAAATACGCATTTTAGTAACTTTTATTTTTTGTATTTTTAAATTTTTTTTGTTTTTTATTAAAACAATTTTTAATTGTTTAATATCTGGGATTCCTACTTTATTAGCTAATTTTTTTAACAAAAAAATTTTTGTTATTTTACCAGGTATATTTTTTATAAAAGACAAAATAATTTTAGTAAAAATAGTCTTTTCATGTATTGAACTAAAACGCGTTTTCTGTGATGTTTTATAAAATAAAAAATCATATAATGATATAGCATTCATTATTCTGTATTCAAATTTTTTTTTTCCCTCTTTTCTAACTAAACTATCAGGATCTTCTTGTTTAGGTAAAAACATAAAACTTATATTTCTACCATCTTTTATATGGAATATTGTTTTTTTTAATGCTTCCCATGAAGCTTTTTTTCCTGCTAAATCTCCATCGTAACAATAAATTACGTGATTAGTATATTTAAAGATTAATTCAATTTGATATTTAGTAATATTTGTACCTAATGAAGAAACAACATAATTTATATTAAATTGATTAAGTGTTATTACATCTATATAACCTTCTACTAATATAATCTTTTTATATTTATTTTTTTTTATTTTATTTAATCCATATAATATTTTTTTTTTTTTAAATACAAAATGTTCAGGAGAATTAATATATTTAATTGCATATGTAAATATTGATCTACCACCAAAACCTATTGTTTTGTTAAATTCATCTTTAATAGGGAAAATAATTCTATTTTTAAAAAAATCATATTTGTTATTTTTTACATCGATATAAATTAATCCAGATTTTATTAAAATATTTTTATATTTTTTTTTATAATAAAATTTTTTTAGAATTTTATTTTCAGAATTTGCAAAACCTATTTCAAATGATTCTATTGTTTTACGATTAATACCTCTATTATTCAAATAATTATGAATATATTTATTATTAGACTCTTTTAATTGTTTTTGATAAAATTTTGATATTTTTTGTAATATTTTGTAATGTTTTTGTTGTGCATTTTTTTCTTTTTTGTAAGAATAGTCATAAGTTCCATATTTGTTTTCTAAACCACAAATAATTGATAATTTTTTAATACTATCTATAAAACTTATTTTTTCATAATTCATTAAAAAATCAATTACATTTCCATGTGAACCACAACCGAAACAATAATAAAATTGTTTTTCTTCATTAACTGTAAAAGAAGGAGTTTTTTCTTCATGGAAAGGACATATTGATTTATAATTTTTTCCTATTTTTTTTAAGTTAACGTAATTATTTATAATATCAATTATATTATTTTGAATAACAATATTGTTAATAAACTCGTTTGGTATTTTTCTTAACATAAAATATTTTTATTTAATATTTTTTAATATTAGTACAGACGAGTTCTTTTAGAGTTTTCTCTAAATAATTTCTTAGATAATCTTTTTATAGCTGACGCTTTAGCTCTCTTCCTTTCTGTAGTAGGTTTTTCATAAAATTCTCTTCTTCTTATTTCAGCTAATATACCAGCTTTTTCACAAGAACGCTTAAATCTACGTAATGCTACATCAAACGGCTCATTCTCTCTAACTTTAATAATAGGCATATGAATAATCTTATTTTGTTAAATATAAAAATATTATACTAAAAAAAATAACATTTATAAATACTATTTTTAAATATAGGTTAAATATTAGTATATAATTCATACATATAATTTTCTATTAAAAAATTAGGTATATAAATTTTGATAATATTAGGCATAGAAACATCTTGTGATGATACAAGTGTTGCTTTATATAAAGAAAAAAAAGGCATTATTTGTCAAGAATCATATAATCAAAGTTACATTCATAAAAAATATAAAGGTATAGTACCAAATTTAGCTTCTAAATATCATTTATTAAAAATAATTCCTTTGATAAAATATTTATTAAAAAAATCTAAAATATTAATTTCTAAAATAAATGCTATAGCTTATACAGCTGGGCCTGGATTAATTGGTTCTTTGTTAATAGGTTCCAGTGTAGCCAATGCTTTAGCACTATCTTTAAATATACCTGTTATCCCTATAAATCATATGGAAGGACATATTTTTTCTCCTTTTTTAAATAAAAAAAATCATTTAACTTATCCTTTTATATCTTTATTAGTATCAGGAAAACATACTAATTTAGTATTGATAAAAAAATTTAATAAATATAAAATATTAGGAAAATCATTAGATGATGCTGCAGGTGAAGTATTTGATAAAATTGCTACATTATTGGAAATACCATACCCAGGAGCTAAAAAGTTATCAATGTTAGCTAAAAAAAAATTAAATAACAAATTTGTTTTTCCTCAACCCATGTTAAATAAACCAGGTTTAAATTTTAGTTTTTCTGGACTTAAAACACATGTTACTAATGTTATTAAAAAAAATGAAAATAGTGATCAAATTAAAGCTAATATAGCTTTTGCATTTGAACATGCAATTGTTAATACTTTAACCATAAAATGCAAAAGAGCAATAGAGTCTACAGGAGTAACTAATCTATTAATTTCTGGAGGTTTTAGTAAAAATTTGTATTTAAGAAAAAAAATTAATCATATGATGAAATATTTTCCTAATTCTAAGATATATTATCCAGATTATGATTTATGTACTGATAACGGTTCTATGATAGCTTACGTTGGTTTTTTAAGATTTAAAATAGGAAAATATACTGTTCCTAATAATATTTTAGTTTTTCCTAAATTATCTATTGAAAAATGTGATCTAATTTAAATAAAAAATTTTATTAAATATTATTTTTGTTTTTGTTTTTATATGATAATTTAAAAGAATATAAATAATAATTTATTTTTTTATTAAATTATAAAATTAACATAGTTTTACTAAAGTTATGTCGAACAAATATTTTATAAAAAAAATATAAGGTTTTAAAAATATATATTGAAAATTTATCTAGTTGGAGGAGCAATAAGAAATAATTTGTTAAAATTACCCATAAAAGATAAAGATTGGGTTGTTGTAGGATCAAACATAAAAGTTATGTTAGATAAAAATTATCAACAAGTGGGTAAAGATTTTCCAGTGTTTATACACCCAAAAACTGGTGAAGAATATGCTTTAGCTAGAATTGACCAAAAAATAGGATTAGGTCACAAAGGATTTCGTACTAATTGTTCTTCTAAAGTTACTTTAAAAGAGGATTTGTTAAGAAGAGATATAACAATTAATGCAATAGCGCAAGATAGTAAAGGAAATTATATTGATCCATATAATGGAATAAATGACATTAATAAACGTGTTATTAAACATGTTTCGAAAGCATTTCAAGAAGATCCATTAAGAGTATTAAGAGTAGCTAGATTTGCAGCTTTTTTGTCGCATTTAGGATTTTATGTTTTTCATGAAACAATGATATTTATGAAAAAAATAGTAAATAATGGAGAAATAAAAAATATATCTATTGAAAGAATATGGAAAGAAACAGAAAAAGCTTTAAAATCTAAAAATCCTGAAATATATTTTGAAATATTATACAAATGTGGAGCTTTGTCAATATTGTTTCCTGAAATATATATATTATATAATATAAAACATCACAAACAAAATATTAATATAGGCAAAATGTCATTATTTTTGTTAAGTAAAATTTCTAAAATAACTAATAAAATAGATGTTAAATTTTCATCTTTTTTTTATTATATTAGCAAACAATTATATGAAAATAAAAATGTGGAAGAGTTAAAATATATTTACTCATATAATTTAGCTTTAAAAATATGCAAAAGATTGAAAATTCCTAAAAAAACAAAAAAATTAGTAATTTGTATTTCTAGATTCTCTGGTTTTATTAGTAATATTTATAAACAAACTTCTGAAGAAATTATTTCGTTTTTTAATATAATAGATGTATGGAGAAATCCAAAAATAATAAAAAAAATAGTTTTTTGTATAGATATATATCAAATTAAATATTTTTCGTACAAAAAAATATATTATAACCCTGCTACATATTTAAATAATTTATTTATTATTTCTAAAAAAATAAATATAACAAAAATATTAAAATTAGGGTTAAAAGGAATTAATATACGTAATGAAATAAATAGATTAAGAGTTAATATTATAGAAAAATGGAGGAATGATTATAAAAAAAATTTTTTAACAAATGTTAAATAAATTAATTATTTCATATTTTTTATAAAATAACGGCACCTCATGGCGCCGTGTTTTTCTATTTTTCTAAATACATAATAATACTCTTTCCAGATATTGTTTTTCCTTCAGATTTTTTTATTTTTTTTATTTTTTCTATATTTGATATTATTACTGGTGTAATTATTGATTTAGCTTTTTTGGATAATATTTTTAAATCGTATTCTATTATTAAATCTCCTTGTTTTACATTTTGTCCTTCTTTTGCTATACGATTAAATCCTAAACCATTCAATTTGACAGTATCTATACCAAAATGTACAAATATTTCTACACCTTCTGTTGATTTTATTGAAAAAGCATGATTTGTATTAAAAATTTTACCTATTTTACCATCACAAGGTGATACTATTCTTTTCCCTCTAGGAATTATGGCTATACCATCACCTACAATTTTATCAGAAAAAACTTTGTCTGGAACTTTTTCAATTTCTATTATTGTACCAGACAATGGTGAAATTATTTTTATAACTTTTGTTTTTTTTTGTCTTTTATTACCAAATAATTTAGAGAATAAACCCATAATATACTTTTCCTAATTATATTTTTGCATTTTTTTTTTATTTATTAATAACTTTTCAATATCTTTATATGTTGACAATTTTAATATTTCATTTGACAATTTTTTTGCTTGTTCAAATCTAGTGTTTCTGATAATTTTTTTTATTTCTGGTATATCCATAGCACTCATGCTAAATTCATCTAAACCCATACCTAATAACAAAATAGTTGCTTGTTTGTTACTTGCCAACTCTCCGCACATACTAGTCCATTTGCCTTCATTGTGCGCAGAATCAATTACTATTTTTATTAATTTTAATACAGCAGGATGCATGGAATTATATAAATGAGCTATTAGTTTGTTTCCTCTATCTACTGCTAAAGTATATTGAGTTAAATCATTAGTTCCTATACTAAAAAAATCAACTTCTTTTGCTAAATAATTTGAAATTATTGCAGATGAAGGCGTTTCTATCATAATACCTATTTGTATATTTTTATCAAAATATTTTTTTTCATGTGTTAATTGATTTTTTAGAATTTCAATTTCTTGTTTCAATATTTTAATTTCTTCAACAGATATTATCATAGGAAACATAATAGATAACTTTCCAAAATATGAAGCCCTTAAAATTGCTCTTAATTGTTTGTGTAAAATTTCTTTTTTATCTATAGAAATACGTATAGCTCTCCATCCTAAAAAAGGATTTTCTTCTTTTGGAAGATTCATGTAAGGTATATTTTTGTCTCCTCCTATATCAAGGGTTCTTATAATTACATGTTTATTCATCATTTTTTGTGCTACTTTTTTATATTCTTCAAATTGTTCATTTTCTGAAGGTAATTTTTTTTTTTTCATAAATAAAAATTCTGTACGATATAAACCTATGAATTCTGCTCCATGTTTTTTTGCATTTTTAACATCTCTAATATTACTAATATTAGCTCCAATTTTTATCTTATGACCATCTAAAGTAACAGCTGATAATTTTTTAATTTTAGACAAATTATATTTTTTTTTGTCAAATGTTCTTTTAATAATTTTATGTTTATTAATTAAATCGATTGTGGGATTTATATGAATTTTGTTATTAATACTATCTAATATTAAAAAATCACCTTTTTTTACTATTTTAGTTATATTTCCAGTTCCAACAATAGATGGTATTTCCATAGACTTAGCTATAATAGAAGTATGAGAAGTTTCTCCTCCAATATCTGTTATAATTCCTAGAATTTTTTTTATGTTAATTTCAGATGTTTCTGAAGGTGTTAGATCTTTAGCTACTAGAATTACTTTTTTTTGAATTTCATTTAAATTAATTATATCTAAACCCAGTAAATTTTTAAGAAGTCTTTTACCTATATCTCTTACATCTACAGCTCTATTTTTTAGATATTCATCTTTTAGCTCTTCTAACGCTTTAGCTTGACTTTCTATTACCATGTTTATTGCATAGTCAGCAGGAAATAATTTTTCTTTAATAATAGATATTATTTCTTGTTCTAATTCATCATCTTCTAATAACATTATATGACCTTCAAATATAGATGATTTTTTTTTTCCAAAAAGTTTATAAGTTTTTTTTTTAATAACATTTAATTGTTCAGAAGATTTAGCTCTAGCTAAAAAAAATTTTTTAATTTCTTTTTTTACATCATAAGTAGAGATTGATTTGTTATTTATATTAATTTTTTCTTCTTTAATTAAAAGAGCATTACCAAAAGCTATTCCGGGTGATGCTATAATTCCTGAAATCATAAGATAACCTTTATAAATTTTTTTAATAATATTAAATTAATATTTTTTGTTATATATCATTATTCTTTATAATTTAGTAATTAAAAAAAAATATTATTTTAAATTAGATATTATTTTCGCGAGGTGTTTTATTGCTTGTTTTTCATCTTCGCCATGTGCAGACAAAGTTATAATTTTTCCTTGTGTTAATTCTAAAGTTTGTAGTTTAAATAAACTTTTTGCATTAACTATTTTACCATCTGAAGATATTGTAATTTCTGATAAAAATTTTTTTGCTTCTTTTACAAGTTTTGCAGCAGGTCTAGTATGTAATCCATTTTTTGTTGTAATTTCTATTTTTTTTTTAAACATTTGTTTTTTCCATTTAATATATTTTATATAAAAATATTTTATAATTAATAATAAATTTTATGGTAACAATTATTTTCTGTTTATTGTTAATATAAAATATTTATTTTTATTGTAAAAAAAAAGATCAACTAAATTTTTTAATTTAATTTATATTTTTTATAAATATTAACATTATATGTAATGTTTAATATTTTATATAATTTTTTTATAAATATTTTTTTTTATTATTGAATTATATTTAAAACATTATAAAATGTATTGTGTTATAATAAATAAAAATATTAAATGTATGCAAAAATATATAAACTAACGATATTTATATAATAATAAAGGTTTAGTTTTTAAAAGGATTAAATTAATAATATGAAAAATATAAAAAAAAATTTTAAAATTGATATTAAAAATAAACTATCATAATTATTTATATTACTCAATAAATGATCCAGAAATTACAGATTATCAATATGATTTGCTTATAAATAAATTAAAATATTTAGAAAAAAAAAACCCAAATTTAAAACAAAAAAACTCACCTACTAAAAATATTGGAAATGGTATTTTTTTTAAAAAAAAAACATATAAACATTTATCTCCAATGTTTTCTTTAAATAATATATTTACATATAAAGAATATTTAAAATTTGTAATAAAAACAAAAAAAAAAATAAAAAAAAATAAAAAAAAAATAGAATTAATTTGCGAATTAAAAATAGATGGAGTTGCAATAAATTTAATTTATAAAGAAGGAGTTTTAATAAAAGCTTTAACAAGAGGAAATGGTATTTCAGGAGAAGATGTTACAAAAAATATATATAATATTAAATCTATACCAAAAGAAATAAATCACGAGAAAATACCTAAAAAAATAGAAGTTAGAGGTGAAATTTTTATAAATAAAAAAAATTTTAAATATATTAACAAAAAATTGTTAACAAATAAACATAAAGTTTTTTCTAGTGCTAGAAATGCAGCTTCTGGATCTATATTACAAAAAAACCCTAAAGTTACATACCAAAGAAAATTGATGTTTTTATGTCATGGTTATGGTTATTGGGAAAATAAAAAAAAACCTAAAAGTTATTTAAATGCAATGATGAAACTAAAATCTTGGGGTTTCCCGGTAGATAAAAATATTTGTTTATATAAAAATGACAAAAATATATATTCATATTATAATAAAATTAAAAAAAAAAGAAAAAAAATAAAATTTGATATAGATGGAATAGTAATTAAAATAAATTCAACAAAATTACAAAATAAAATTGGATATACATCTAAATTTCCTAAATGGGCTATTGCTTTTAAATTTCCTGCTGAAAAATGTGTTACTAAAGTTAAATATGTTAAATTCCAAGTTGGAAGAACAGGAGTTATAACACCTGTTGCTTATTTAAAAACTTGTTATATAGCTAATATTAAAATTAAAAAAGTTTCTTTATATAATTTAAATAAAATATCAAAATTAAATTTATATATTAATGATATTGTTATTATTAAAAGATCTTGTGATGTAATACCTAAAATTACAAAAGTAATAAAATCAAATAATAAAAATAAAAAAAAAATAAAAATACCTATTTATTGTCCTTCATGTAAATCAATATTAAAATATTCTTATAAAAAAACTACATATAGATGTTATGCATCTTTAATATGTAAAGATCAAATAAAAAAATCTTTAAATCATTTTGTTTCTAAAAACGCGTTTAACATAAATAATTTTGGTCCAAAATTGTCTAATTTTTTGATTGATAATAATTATATAAAAGATTTTTCTGATATTTTTAATTTAAATACCTATATATTAGAAAAAAATAGTTTTATTAGTCATAAAAAATCAAAAAAAATAATAAATTCTATAAAAAATTCAAAAAAAATTTTACTATACAAATTTATTTATTCTTTAGGAATAAGAAATATAGGAACTATTAATTCTTTAAATATATCTAATTATTTTAATAATATAAATAAAATAATTAATGTTTCATTAAAAGATTTATATAAAATTAAAAATATAGGTATTAAAACTGCTAATCGTTTTTATAGATTTATATATAATAAAAAAAATAGATTAATCATAAAAAAATTAATTAGCATGATTAAAATAATTTACTATAAATATGATAAAAAAAATTATTTTTATAATAAAAAAGTTTCAATAACAGGTATATTCGAAAATTATACTAGAAAATATTTAAAAAACTTTTTAATAAAATCAAAAGGTATATTTACAAATAATGTTTCGAAGAATACAGATGTTTTGTTAGTTGGAAAAAAATTTGGTTCTAAATTTTATATTGCAAAAAAATTAAATGTTAATATTATAAAAGAAAACAAACTAAAAAAAATATTAATTCAATAAATTTATTTTTTATTGGGTCGTGCAGGATTTGAACCTGCGACCAATTGATTAAAAGTCAACTGCTCTACCAACTGAGCTAACGACCCTTTTATTTTTTGGGTGATGACGGACTTGAACCGCCGACTTCCTCCGTGTAAAGGAGGAGCTCTACCAACTGAGCTAATCACCCAGATATAAAGTATAATAATACTATATATTAAATATAGCAAGATTTTTAATATTTTTTTTTTATTAAAAAATATGATAAATGTTTATTAAGAAAATAATAATTTTTTTAAAGAGGTATTTTTTATGAAAATAAGAACAAGATTTGCCCCAAGTCCCACAGGTTTATTACATATTGGTGGAGCAAGAACAGCTTTATTTTCATGGTTATTTGCTAAACATCACAAAGGAGAATTTATATTACGTATAGAAGATACTGATAATAATCGTTATAAAAAAAAATCAGTAAATGATATAATAGATGGATTAAAAATGTTAAGAATAAATTGGAACAAAGGTCCATATTTTCAAAGCAAAAATATAAATAAATATCTTTTAGCAGTAAAAAAACTAATTGATTCTGGCCATGCCTATAAATGTTACTGTTCTGAAAAAAGATTAAATAAATTACATGAAATGCAAAAAAAAAAGAAAATTATTAGAAAATATGATAAAAAATGTAGATACAAAAAAAAATATTATAAAAATAACAAATCTTATGTTGTTAGATTTAAAAATCCTAGTAAAGGCATAGTGAGTTTTTATGATATTATCAGAGGTAAAATTTCTATTAAAAACCGTCAATTAGATGATTTTATAATACTACGTTCAAATAAAACACCTACATATAATTTTTGTAATGTTATAGATGATATTGATATGAAAATAACTCATGTTATAAGAGGTGAAGAGCATATAAATAATACACATAAACAAATAAATATTTTTAAATCTATAAATTCAGAAATACCAATTTATGCTCATGTTTCTATGATTTTAGACAATAATAAAAAAAAAATATCTAAAAGAAATAATGCAAAAAGTATAACAGAATATTTGGACGAAGGTTATTTACCAGAATCTATAATAAATTATCTGGTTAGATTAGGTTGGTCTTATAAAAATAGAGAAATATTTAGTATTAAAGATTTAATTAATTTATTTTCATTAGAATTTTTAAATAAATCATCTAGTATTTTTGATATTAAGAAATTAAATTGGTTGAATAGGTATTATATTAAATCTTTACCTAATAAATATGTAAAAAAAAAATTAAAATTACATTTTTTAAAAAAAAATATTAATGTTACTTTAGGACCTAGTTTATCTAAAATAATTGAACTTTTTTTTGATAGATGCAATAATTTAAAAGAAATATGTGAATCATCTGTATATTTTTATAAAAATATAGATAAAAAGAAATATCAAAAAAATATAAATATAGATATAATAAAATCTTTAAATTTTTTAGAAAAAATTTACGAAAATTTAATAAATATAAAATTATGGAATGTCGAAAAATTGTCAGAAAATATCAAAAAATTTATTATAGATTACAATATAAAATTTAATGTTATAGGATTACCCTTAAGAATATCATTAACAGGTATGACATCGTCACCTAATATTTATAAAATTTTGTACATTATGGGTAAAAAAAAATCCTTGATAAGAATAAAAAAATTTATCAATTTTGTTAAAAGTATTTAATTTTTTAAAAAAAAATTGATATTTTTTTTTTTAACAATATAATTAATTTTGAAAGGGGCTATAGCTTAAATGGTAAAAGTATTTGCATGGCATGTAAATGATGATGGTTCAATTCCATCTAGCTCCATATTTTTTTTATTTTCTAAAAAATATTATAAATAAAATGTGTTTATATTATTTAATTTATTTTATTTTAGATTCTTCATAAACAACATGTTTTCTTAATATTGGATCGTATTTTTTTAATATTAATTTATTATTGTTGTTTTTGTTTTTTGTAGTAGTGTAGTAATGTTTACTTCCAGATGATGAAATCATTTTAATTTTTTTTCTATTTTTTTTTGCCATAAAAAATATCTCTTTTTATTGTAAAGTTTAGTTTATTAAAAAATTATGTTTTCTATTCCTTTTTTATTAATTAAACGTAATCCCTTTTTTGATAATTTCATTTTAACAAATTTTTTTTCGTTATTTAACCAAATTTTGTGCCAATGTATGTTGGCTAAAAATCTTTTTTTATTTTTATTCATTGCATGAGATCTTTTGTTACCAACCATAGATTTCTTTCCTGTTAATTCACATATTTTTGACATATTATTATTTATATTCCTTATAATAAAGTTATTATTTTTTTTTGATATAAAATAGAAAAAGTTACTTTTTTTTATATCTTTTTATAGATTGCAATATTTCTTGCTTAGCTTCTTCTTTGCTACCCCAACTATCTATTTTAACCCATTTGTTTTTTTCTAATTTTTTATAATTTTTAAAAAAATGAGTTATTTTATTTTTCAAAATTAATGATATATCTTGTATATCATGAATAAAGTTAAATTCTTTAGTAACGCTTTTATCTGGAACTGCAATTATCTTTAAATCTACACCTGATTCGTCAGTCATTTTTAAAACTCCAATAGGTCTACACAAAATAACAGTTCCTATATGCAATGGATATTGAGTAGGTACTAAAATATCTAGTGGGTCTCCATCTAATGACAACGTTTTATTGATAAAACCATAATTACAAGGATAGAACATAGAAGTTGGTATAATCCTGTCAACAAATATTGAATTATTTGTTTTATCCATTTCATATTTTATAGGATAACTATTAGATGAAATTTCTATGATTGCATATACACTATCAGGTATTTTTTTTCCAATGGGTATTTTTTTTAAATGCATTTTTTTTCACTATAAAATAATAATTGAATAAATATTTCCAAAATATATTACATAAATATAATATTTTGATATAATAATTTTAATTTTATTAATATATAACTTAAAATTAGTTAAATGTAAAATTCATTTAATTTTTTTACTAACAAATATAATTTAAAAATTTTGAGATAAAAAAAATGATAAATTTTTCAAATAAAATAAATAATAATTATGATTTTTTAGAACAAGCTATTCATCAAGGTTTAACTTTTTCTAAAAATAAAGTAGATGATATAGAAATTACTATTATAAAAAATATTGGTATAAATGTTAACACAAGATTTAAAAAAATATTAAATATAGAATTTAACAATGATTTATCTTTTTTTGTAACTGTTTTTTTAAAAAACAGCAAAGGATCAGCAATGTCAACAGATTTAAATATCAAATCTATAAAAGATACTATAAATTATGCAATAAATATTGCTAAATATACTTCAAGAGATAAATATAATAAATTACCTGACAAATCTTTTTTAGCTTTTAAAAAAAAAAGATTGAAAATATTTTATCCATGGTATTTTGATGTAAATTATGCTGTTAATTTAACTAAATCGACTGAAGATTATGCTTTAAAATATGATAAGAAAATTGTAAATACAGAAGGAGCAAACTTTAGCGCTAACAATTTAGTTAAATTTTTTGCTAATAGTTCAGGTATGCTTAATTATTATAATAATACTAATTACTTTTTATCTAATAGTGTAATAGCAAAAGATTCATCTGGAATGCAAACAGATTACTATTACTCATCAAGTAGAAACATATTAGATTTAGAATCAGCTAAAAATGTTGGAATTAAAAGTTCTAAAAAAGCTATATCTAAATTATCACCTAGAAAAATTAAAACTATGAAATATCCTGTGATTTTTTCTTCAGATATATCTTATACTTTATTTTCTCATTTATCACAAGCAATATATGGGGAAAATGTTTATTCTAATTCTACTTTTTTAATTAATAAATTAAATAAAAAAATTTTTCCAAAATGGTTAAGTATATATGAAAAACCACATATAAATAAAGGCTTAGGATCTATCCCTTTTGATAACGAAGGAGTTTATACTAAAAATATCAATATTATAAATAAAGGAGTTTTAAGTACCTGGTTATTAGACAATTATTCAGCTAACAAATTAAATTTATTTACTACTGGACATTCTGGTGGTATAAGTAATTGGTTAGTTAAAAGTTCAAAAAAAATTAGTTTTAAAAATTTGTTGTATAAAATGAATGAAGGTTTATTAATAACGGATCTTATAGGAGAGAGTGTTAATATAGTTAACGGAGATTATTCTCGTGGTGCTTCTGGTTTTTTTGTAAAAAATGGAAAAATAATGTTTCCTGTACACGAAATAACAATATCTGACAATTTAATTAATATATTCAATAATATTTTTGATATGTCTAATGATTTTAATACTAATAAAAAAATAATATCAGGTTCAATATTAATTAAAGAAATAAATGTTTCTGGATATTAATTATTTATTAAAAAAATATAATAGTTGACCTATAAGCCGGATTCTGTTTTTGACAATCATTTATCTAGACTAATAATTACTTATTAGTTCAAGCAGCTTACCCTGGTTTTAGTATGAGCTATACATTAAAAAAAACCTTTACTTAGCTTTGCTCCTAGTAGAGTTTACATTGCCACTTTATTGTTACCAATAAGTGCGGTGCGCTTTTACCGCTCCTTTTCACCCTTACCTAAATTATAAAATTATAAAATTGGCGGTTTTTTTTCTGTTGCACTATTCGTGAGTTTACACTCCCCAGAAGTTATCTGGTACTATGCTCTATGGAGTCCGGACTTTCCTCTTTTTTATCATTAAAAAGCGATTGTCTGGTCAACTATATATTTATCATTATAACATGATATTTATTTTTTTTCATTTTTTATATTATATTTATAGAGTATTTTTTTTTGTATTTTAAATATTTTAGAAATAATTTTAATAGCTTTTTTATTACCAACAAAATCTTTTAAAACAGATATACTTTCGATAATTTGAGTTGTTAATTTTTTATTTTTTTTATTTCTATTTCCTTCGATAACAATAACTATTTCACCCTTTTGATATAATTTATTTTTCTTTATTAATTTTAACATATTTTCACTACTTGATCCTATTATAGATTCCCATTTTTTTGTAATTTCTCTAGCTATAACTAATTGTCTTTTTTTTCCTATTTTTTTTGTAATATCTTCTAATGTTTTTATAATTCTTTTTGGAGATTCATATAAAATTATTGTTCTTGTTTCATATTTTAATTTTTTAAGTGTTTTATTTTTTTTAGATTTTGATTTTGGTAAAAAACCTTCATAACAAAATTTATTAGTTTTTATTCCTGAAGATATTAATGCACTTATAGCTGCACATGCACCTGGTATAGGAATTATTTTGATATTGTTTTTTTTGCAATATTTTACTAATGAATAACCTGGGTCATTTATTAAAGGTGTACCAGCATTAGATACAATGGCTACACTATTACCTGTTTTTAATTTTTTGAATATTTTTTTTTCTTTTGATATTTTTATAATTTTATTTTTGATATTATAATTTTTTAATAATATACTTGTGTGTTTAATATTTTCTACAGCAATTATGTTTACATTTTTTAATATTTTTACAGCTCTATATGATATATCTTCTAAATTTCCAATTGGTGTTGAAACTATATATAATGTTTTTGATAAAATTATTTCTTCGTATTTTTTTTTCATATTTTTTATAATTAATGTTAAATTATTTTTTGTATACAATTATTTTATATATTATATAATGAATAATTTATTTAATAATAAAATATAATATATTTTACTTTAAAATATTATTTTAATTATATTTAATATATTTTATAAAATATTGATTTTATTTAAAATATATACATTAAATTTATAAAAATTAAGGTTACATAGTGCAAGAAAAAATAAAATCGTTTTTTTATAAAAACATTAAATTACAAAAAATAGTTCTTAAAAATATTTCTAAAAAAATTTGTAATGCAAATAATGTTTTTGTTAATTCTTTATTGAAAGGTAATAAAATAATAACTTGCGGTAATGGCATATCAGCAGCAATAGCACAACAATTTACTACAAGAATGATGAATAGTTTTGAAAATAATAGACCTAGTTTACCATCCATATCTATTAATACTGATAATATTTTAATGAGTGCAATAAATAATGAAGGATTACATGAAGAGATTTATGCTAAACAAATTAAGGCTTTAGGTAATCATGGTGATGTTTTGTTTATTATATCTACAAAAATAAATAATAGAGATATTATTAAAGCAATAGAGATATCTGTAAATTTAGGCATTAATATAGTTGTTTTGAATAGTTGTAACTCTAGAGTATTAAAAAAAATATTAGGAGTTAAAGATATAGAAATATGTATTCCTTCACATTCTACATCTAGAGTTAATGAATTACATACAATAATTGTTAATTGTTTATGTAATCTTATTGATTACACATTGTTTCCATGTAAAAAATAATATATTTAGATATTTTAATAAAAATTATTATTCTTAATGTAAAAAAAACATTTATTATAAAAAATTGTTATTTATTTAAAAAAAAATTGTTTTAATAGAGGTTTTAGTGAGAAGAGTAGTAATTACTGGAATAGGTATTTTATCTAGTATAGGTAATAATAAAATAGAAGTATTAAAATCTTTAATAAATAGTAATTCAGGAATAGTTTTTTATCCTTCTTTCATGAAAAAAGGTATGAAAAGTCAAGTTTGTGGCAATATTAAAATTGACAATAAAATTAAAATTCCTAATAAAATAAAAAGATTTATGAGTAAATCTGCATTTTATGCATATATTTCTATGAGACAAGCCATATTAGATTCTGGTTTAGATAAATCAATGTATTCTAAAAATGAAAGAGTTGGAATCATAGTAAGTTCATCTTCTGGATCTCCACACTTTTATTACAAAGGAATAAAAAATTTTAATAAAAAAAACAAAAAAAAAATAAGCCCTTATATTTTAACTAAAGCAATGTCTTCAAACATATCTGCTTGTTTATCTACTTTTTTTAATATTTATGGAATTAGTTATTCTATATCATCTGCTTGTTCTACATCTGCTAATTGCATTGGTCATAGTTTTGAGCAAATTAAAAATAACAAACAAGATATTTTATTTGCCGGTGGAGGTGAAGAAATAAGTTGGGAATTAGCATCTCAATTTGATTCTATGAATTCTCTATCTAGAAATTATAATAACTATCCTCATATTTCTTCTCGTAGCTATGATACTAAAAGAGATGGTTTTGTAATTTCAGGAGGTAGTGGAATTATAGTTTTAGAAGAGCTAAATCATGCTATAGAAAGAAAAGCTAAAATATATGCTGAACTAGTTAGCTACTCATCTAATTCAGATGGTTATCATATGGTAATCCCTTCTTTCAAAGGAATTGCAAGATGTATAAAAAATGCTATAAAAAAAGTCAAAATCCCCATTGATTACATAAACACTCACGCTGCTTCTACTAAACTAGGTGACATAGTAGAATTAAAAGCTATAAAAAAAGTATTTAAAAAAAAGATACCTTATATTTCTTCAACTAAATCTATTACAGGTCATTCTTTAGGGGTATCTGGTGTTCATGAACTTATTTATAGTATATTAATGTTAAATAATAATTTTATATCTCCTAGTATTAATATAAAAAACATAGATCTGTTTGCAAAAAAAATGAACATTGTTACTAAAATAAAAAAAAAAAAAATTAATACTATTCTTTCTAATAGTTTAGGTTTTGGAGGTTCCAATGTTGCTTTAATAATAAAAAAATATATTTCTTAATTTATAAATTTAATATATTTTTTATATAAAACGTTTTGTTTTAGAATAAATAATATATAAATATTTTTATATGAAAATATTTATTTAATATATTTTAAAAATTTGTATTTCTTTTTTAAGAGTAAACAAATTAATGTTAAATAAAATTTATATTTTATTTTTGTGTAATTCATGCAATAAATTTTACATATATTTGTTTGTATTATATAATTTTGCTAAAAAAAATACTTTAAATATTTATAAATAAATATTATTAGATTATTATGTGATATAAATAATTTTAATTAATTTAAATATAATATATTTTATATAAAAAAATATTTAGAGGTTTTCAAATGAATCAATTAAATATGTTAAAAAAAATGACTGATGTAGTTATAGATACAGGTGATATTGAATTGATTAAAAAATATTGTCCACAAGATGCTACTACTAATCCTTCTCTGATATTAAATTCTTTAAACTCACCTTTTTATAAAAGAATAATAAATAATGCTATTAAACACGTGATAAATAAAAATATGAGTTATGAAGATAAAATTATCAATGCAAGTGATAAACTTATAGTAAATGTTGGTTTGGAAATATTAAAAATTATAAAAGGAAAAGTATCCACAGAAATTGACGCTAGATTATCTTTCAATACTGATATGTCTGTTAAAAGAGCTAGAAATATAATTAGTTTATATGAAGATAGCAATATTTCTAGATCTAGAGTGTTAATAAAATTAGCTGCAACATGGGAAGGAATACAAGCAGCTAAAATATTAAGAGAAGAAAAAATAAAGTGTAATTTGACTTTATTATTTTCTTTTGCTCAAGCTAAAGCATGTGCACAATCTAAAGTTTTTTTAATTTCACCTTTTGTTGGACGTGTTTATGATTGGTATTTGTATAAAAAATTAATAAAAAAAGATATTAGTTATTCAGATCCAGGAGTTCTATTTATAAAAAAGATATACAATTTTTATAAAAAACACAATTACAAAACGATTATAATGGGAGCTAGTTTTAGAAATGTAAACCAAATATTATCTTTAGCTGGATGTGATAAACTAACAATTTCTCCTGTTTTATTCGAAGAATTAAAAAACAAAAATTTTGAAGTAATAAAAAAACTTAAAAATAAATATAAAAATAAAAATCATAAAAAACCATCATTTATTTCAGAATCCATGTTTAGATATGAACATAATGAAGACGCTATGGCTGTAGAAAAACTTTCAGAAGGAATAAGGCAATTTTCTATGGATCAAATTAAACTAGAAAAGTTTTTAATATCCAATTTTAACTAAAATATTATTTATATAAAAATGTTTATTTTTTTTGAGGATTAATAAAACAATGATATCACGTAAAAAGTTAGCTAACGCTATACGTATTTTAAGTATTGATGCTATACAAAAAGCAAATTCTGGTCATCCAGGAGCTCCAATGGGTATGGCAGACATTGCAGAAGTACTGTGGCGTGATTTTTTAAAACATAATCCTAGAAATCCCTATTGGGATAACCGTGATAGATTTATATTATCTAATGGTCATGGGTCGATGTTATTATATAGTATTTTACACCTTTCTGGATATAATATATCTATGAAAGATTTAATGAATTTTAGACAAATTAATTCTCATACTCCTGGTCATCCTGAATATAATTTATCTTTAGGGATAGAAACTACAACAGGTCCTTTAGGACAAGGATTAGGAATTGGAGTTGGGATGGCAATTGCAGAAAAAATTTTAAGCAATTATTTTAATAGGGGGATATATAAAATAATCGATCATTATACCTGGGTTTTTGTAGGAGATGGTTGTTTGATGGAGGGTATTTCGCATGAAGTATGTTCTCTTGCTGGTACTTTGAAATTAAAGAAACTAATAGTTTTATATGATAGTAATAACATTTCTATTGATGGTAATGTAAATCAGTGGTTCACTGATGATACTATTAAAAGATTTGAAAGTTACAATTGGAATGTAATTAAAAATGTAAATGGTCATGATTATAAAAATATAATAATGTCAATAAACAAAGCAAAAAAATCAAGTAAACCTTGTCTTATTATTTTTAAAACAATTATTGGTTTTGGATCTCCTAATAAATCAAATAGTTCAGAAGTACATGGTTCTCCATTAGGAGATAAAGAAATAATGCTAACTCGTAAAAAGTTAAAATGGAAATACCCTAGTTTTTTTATTCCAAAAAAAATATATAAATTGTGGGATGCTAAAAAAAAAGGTTATTTGCTAGAAAAAAAATGGAAAAAGTTGTTTGATAAATATCAACAAAAATATCCTGATTTAGCAAAAGAATACCAACGTCGTATAAATCATGAACTTCCTAAAAATTGGGAAAAACCAATAAATAAATATATTTATGAGTCTGCTAATAATTTAAAAAAAATATCTACCAGAAAATCGTCTCAAAATATAATCGAAATATTAGGCAATGTTTTTCCTGAATTAATAGGAGGTTCTGCTGATTTATCTCCTAGTAATTTAACTACATGGTCTGGATCTATTCCTATTACAAAAAATTTTTCAGGAAACTATATACATTATGGTGTTAGAGAATTTGGTATGACAGCTATTTCTAACGGAATTTCTCAACATGGTGGATTCATACCATACAGTTCTACATTTTTAATGTTTGTAGAATATGCAAAAAATGCTGTTCGTATGTCATCTTTAATGAAAACACATCAAATATTCGTATATACTCATGATTCTATAGGATTGGGAGAAGATGGTCCTACTCATCAACCGATAGAACAATTATCATCTTTAAGATTAACTCCTAAATTAAATATTTGGCGTCCTTCCGACCAAATAGAAACAGCAATAGCTTGGAAAACAGCTATTAATAATAAGTTACCTACAGCAATAGTCTTATCAAGACAAGATTTAGAACCAATTAACAGAAATGATAGACAAATTATGGAAATTTATAGAGGTGGTTACGTAATTAAAGATTGTTTATCTAAACCAGATATTATATTAATATCCACAGGTTCTGAGTTACATGTTACATTATTATCTTCTATAAAACTTAACAATTTAGGTTATCAAGTACGAGTAGTATCTATGCCATCTACAGATATATTTGATAAACAAGATTATGAATATAAAGAATATGTTCTGCCTAAATCAGTAAAAAAAAGAATAGCTGTAGAAGCAGGAATATCTAATTTTTGGTATAAATATGTTGGTCTTGAAGGATATGTAATTGGTATTGATACTTTTGGTGATTCAGCTCCAGCAAATATTTTATTTAAAAAATTTGGTTTTACTGTAAAAAATATAGTTAAAAAATCTTTAGATATATTAAAATAATTTTTTATAAAAAAATTATTATTTTTTTGTAAAAAAATAATAATTAAATTTTTTTAAATTAAAAATTTTTAATTTTATAACAAAGAGAAAAATATGATTGATGAAATAATAGAACTATCTAAAAAATTGATTTCTATACCATCTGTAACCCCAAATGATATGGGTTGCCAAAAAATTATTAACAGATATTTATCTTCTATAGGTTTTGTTGTAAAAAAGATAAATTTTAACAAAACAAATAATTTGTATGCTTTTCATGGAAATAATAAAAAAAAAAACATTTATCTTTTTTAGGACATACAGATGTAGTAGATCCTGGTGATATTAAGAAATGGTTAACAGATCCATTCATTCCTACTATTAAAAAAAAAAAAATTTATGGTAGAGGATCAGTTGACATGAAAGGTTCTATTGCATGCATGTTAGTAGCAGCAAAAAAATTTGTAAGTAAATATCCAAATCATAATAATTTTTTTTCTTTTATAATAACTTCAGACGAAGAAGGAACAGGTAAAGATGGAACCATTAAAATAATAAAATATTTGTTATCTAAAAAAGAAAAAATAGATTATTGTATAGTTGGAGAACCTTCTAGTGAATTTATTATAGGAGATACAATAAAAAATGGACGAAGAGGTTCATTGAACATAATTTTAAAAATAAAAGGAGTACAAGGACATATAGCTTATCCTAATTTAGCTAAAAATCCTATACATTTATCTATTCCTTTTCTTCATAAGTTGATTTCTCATGTGTGGGAAAAAAATAATACATTATTTACTAACACTGAATTACAAATATCTAACGTAAATTCTGATAATGATGTTTTTAATATAATACCAAATTACTGCAAAATAAAATTTAATATAAGATTTAGTAAAAATTTAAGTAAAAAAAAAATAAAAAAAATAATTATAAAATTTTTAGATTATTTTAAATTAAATTATGAATTGAAAATTTATTTATCTAGTGAACCTTTTTTAACTAAAAAAAATAATTTAACAAAAATAGTTAGTAACGTTATTAAAAAATGTCAAAATATTTATCCTAGAATATCAACTAATGGTGGTACTTCTGATGGTAGATTCGTTTCTAATTTGATGAGTTCTGAAGTAATAGAATTAGGATTAATTAATAAAAATATACATAAAATTAATGAATGCGTAAAAATTAAAGATTTAAAAAAATTATGTATTTTATATTATGAAATTATAAAAAAGATTTGCTATTAAAAATAATTTTTATTTTTAAAAAACTAATTATATTTTAATAAATTAATATTTATATTATTAATTTCAGAGTATCGTTTAGATACTCTGTTACCATTATTTTAAAAATATATTTTTTAATGTTGTTTCTAGTAGAAATTTTTATTCAAACGAGCTTTTGATATTGCTTTATCAATTAACGAAAAATTTTTTTTTGATAAAGATGTCATCGGTAATCTTAAAATATTTTTTTTAATTAATTTTAATTTTTTAGCTGCCCATTTTATTGGTATAGGATTTGATTCTATAAATAAATATTTATGCAAATTAATTAATCTTTTATTAATTTTTCTAGCTTCAACAAATTTATTACATAAGGCTAATTTACACATTTTAGACATTTCATAAGCAGCTATATTTGCAGTAACTGATATAACTCCTTGTCCTCCTAATTGAATAAAATCTAATGCAGTAGAGTCGTCACCACTAATTAATAAAAAATTTTTTTTTACAAAAGGTTTTATTTTGTTTATTCTTGATAAATCTCCTGTAGCATCTTTTATCCCTATAATATTTTTAACATGAGATAATTTTATTATTGTTTCTTCACTTAAATCACAACCTGTTCTTGTAGGTACATTATATAATATTTGAGGTAAACAAGTGTTTTCTGCAATTAATTTAAAATGTTTATATAAACCTTTTTGTGTAGGTTTGTTGTAATATGGTACTACACTTAAACATGCAGAAATACCAGAATTTTCAAGTTTTTTAGTTAATAATATACATTCATAAGTTGCATTAGATCCAGTTCCAGCTATAACCGATATTTTGTTATCTGAAATTTCTAAAGTTAACATAATTACTTTAATATGTTCTTTTTGACTTAAAGTAGATGATTCCCCGGTAGTTCCTACAGAAACAATAGCTGATGTTCCATTTTTAATATGATAATTAATTATTTTTTTTAAACTTTTTTTACAAATATTTCCTTTTTCATCCATTGGTGTTATTAAAGCAACTATACTTCCTTTAAACATTTTATCCTCTATTGCAAATAAAAATTATTTGTATATTATTCAAAAAAATATTTTAATTAATTTTTTTTTTGATAAATTGATATACATATTTAATTATAGATTTTAATTTATAAATAATTATCTTTATTTTGAACATTGAGCTTTGTTTCTTAAAATATGATCCATTATTACTATTGCTATCATAGATTCTGCTATGGGAACTGCTCTAATACCAACACAAGGATCATGTCTTCCTTTTGTAGAAACAATAACTTCTTCATTTTTAGTATTAATAGTTTTTCCAGGTATGGATATACTAGAAGTAGGTTTTAAAGCTATACTTGTTAATATTTTGTCTCCGTTACTTATTCCTCCTAAAATACCTCCGGAGTGATTGCTCATAAAACCTGATTTATCTATTTCATCTTTATTATAACTTCCTTTTTTATTTATTACTTTAAACCCGTCACCTATTTCTACTCCTTTAACTGCATTAATACTCATTAAAGCATGAGATAAATCAGCATCTAGTTTATCAAACACTGGTTCTCCTAAACCAATTGGTACATTATATGCAATAGTATTTATTCTTGCTCCAATAGAATCTCCTTCTTTTTTTAGTTTTTTAATTAAATTTATTAATTTTTTTACATCTTTTTTATTAGGGCAAAAAAAATCATTTTTTTTTACTTCTTTCCATGATTCAAAATCACATTTTATATTTCCCATTTGTGCTAAATAACCTTTTATGGTTATTCCGTAAATATCATATAAATATTTTTTAGCTAAAGCTCCTGCAGCTACTCTTGCTACAGTTTCTCTAGCTGAAGATCTTCCTCCTCCTCTGTAATCTCTGATACCATATTTGTAATAATAAGTATAATCAGCATGACCTGGTCTGAAAATATTTTTTATTTTTTCATAATCTTTACTTCTATATTCTATATTTTTAACCATTAAAGATATACTTGTACCTGTCGTTAATCCTTTGAATATACCGGATAATATTTTTATTTTATCTGGTTCTCTTCGTTGTGTTGTATATCGTGATTTTCCTGGTTTTCTTTTGTTTAATTCATGTTGTATATATTCTTTTTTTATTGGAAATCCTGGAGGCATGCCATCTATTGTGCATCCTATATATTTTCCATGTGATTCTCCAAAAGTGGTAACAGTAAATATTTTTCCTAATGTATTTCCAGCCATTTTTTACCTCATCAAATTATGTTAAAAATTTTTTATATTTTTATAATAAAATATATGTATTTATAATTTATAATTTTATAATATATTCATAAAGATTATTAATTATTATATATGTTAAATATTAAAACAAATATATAACATCAATTTTAGAGAAATAACATGAAAAAAAAAAATATAAATATTAAGCAAAATTATAATTTGTTTATTACTACTCAAAGAAAAACTAAAAAAATTGTTCAAGATACTATTTTTCATTTTCATAAAAGAAAAAAAAAAAATATAAAAAAAGAAAATTATGAGCAAGAATTAAATAATTTTTATTTTTCTAAAAATAAAAGTAATATATTATATCAATTTGACCCTATTTGTTATTTTCGTGAAGATTGTGATAAAAAAAAAATATACAAATTGAAAAAAGGAATATATAAACCAGGTATTTTTTTAGATTTGCATGGATTGACTCAAAAAGAAGCTAGAAGAGAATTAGGTTATTTATTTCGTATTTGTCAAAAAGAAAAAATTTTTTGTGCAAATATTATGCATGGTCATGGAAAAAATATATTAAAAAATAGTATACCGTTTTGGTTATCTCAACATCCAGATGTCATAGCTTTTCATAGATCTCCTAAAATTTTTGGCTATAATGCGGCATTATTAGTTTTGATAGATTTTAATATATAAATATAAAAAATAATTATTATATAAATGTTTTTTCATTATATATTTAAATAAAAATTAATTATATTTAAAAAAAAGCAAAATAAAAAATGATTTTTTTAATTAATTTTTTTTATAAAAAATTTGTTTAATGTATTTTTTTTTAATATAAATTTGTTAAAAAAATATTTTTTTTTAAATATTTTAATTGTTAAATAATATTTTTAAATGAAATATAAAAGGGTAAAGAATGCTAAATCAAAATAGATTAAGAATAGCTATGCAAAAATCTGGTAGATTAAGTTATGATTCAAAAAAAATATTAAATTCTTGTGGTATTAAAATAAATCTTACAAAAAATAAATTAATAGCTTTTGCTGAAAATATGCCAATAGATGTCATGTGTGTAAGAGATGATGATATACCAGGATTAGTTATAGATGGTGTTGTAGATTTAGGTATTGTTGGAGAAAATGTAATTAAAGAAAAATTAATTTATGACAAGATAAATTACAAAAAAAATAAATATAAAATATTGAAAAAATTAGATTTTGGTATTTGTCGTTTATCTATCGCTATTCCAGTAAATAATACATATAATGGATTATTGAGTTTAAATAATATGAGAATAGCAACTTCTTATCCTAATTTATTAAAAAAATATTTAGATAGTAAAAAAATTTCTTTTAAATCTTTTGTTCTTACTGGATCTGTTGAAGTTGCACCTAAAGCAGGTTTAGCCGATTCTATATGTGATTTGGTATCTACTGGAGCTACATTAGAAGCAAATGGTTTGAAAGAAGTTAAAATTATTTATAAATTTAAAGCATGTTTGATAAGTAATAACAAAATTGATTATGTAAAACAAAATGTAGTTGATAAATTATTAACTAGAATACAAGGAGTAATAAAAGCAAGAGAATCTAAGTATATTATGTTGCATGTTCCAAAAAATAAATTAGAACAAGTTGTTTTATTGCTAAAAGGTGCTGAAAAACCAACTGTTTTAAAATTGGTAGGAGATAATACCAAAGTAGCTATGCATATGGTTAGTAGAGAAAATCTTTTTTGGGAAACTATGGAAAAACTAAAGTTGTTAGGTGCTAGTTCTATATTAGTTTTACCAATAGAAAAAATGATGGAGTAATATATGAATATATTTAACAATATAATTTTTTGGGAAAATTGTAGTGTTACAAAAAGAAATGAAATATTAAAAAGACCAATAATTTTTTCTAATAAAAATATTAAAAAAAAAGTAAAAAAAATTATAAAAGAAATAAAAAAATATGGAGATAAATCTTTATCCAAATATACATTATTATTTGATAAACTTAAATTAAAAAGTTTTAATGTATCTAAAAAAAATATATTAAATTCTCATAAAAAAATAAATAAAAAATTTAAAAAACATATTAACATATCTTTTAAAAACATTAATAATTTTCATGAAAAACAAATAAATGATGTTTTAAATGTTAAAATACAATCAGGCATAAATTGTCAACAAATATTTCGTCCTATAGATTCTGTTGGTTTGTATATACCAGGTGGAACTTCACCTTTAGTATCTACAATCTTGATGTTAAGTATACCTGCAAAAATAGCTGGTTGCAAAAACATAATTATGTGTTCTCCACCTCCAATAAGTCATGAATTATTATATACAGCTAATTTATGTGGTATAAAAAAAATATTTTCAGTTGGAGGAGCTCAAGCTATAGCAGCTTTAGCATATGGAACAGAAACTATACCACAAGTCAATAAAATTTTTGGACCTGGTAATGCATATGTCACAGAAGCAAAAATGCAATTAATTCAAGAATGTAATGGTGAAACATCTATAGATTTTCCAGCAGGACCTTCAGAATTAATGATTATATCAGAAAATGTTTGTAAGCCTGATTTTATAGCTGCTGACTTTTTGTCACAATTAGAACATGGTTTAGATTCTCAATCTATTTTATTAGTTAATGATATTAATTTAGCTAATGAAGTGTGTAATAACTTGAATATACAAATAAATAATTTATCTAAAAAAAAAATTATACTTAAATCATTAAAAAAAAGTTATATAATAATAACAAAAAATATTAAAGAATCGATTGATATATCTAATATATATGCTCCAGAACATTTAATTATACATTCTAAGTTTCCAAGAAAAATTTTAGAGAAAATAAATAATGCTGGTTCTATTTTTTTAGGTGAATGGTCTCCAGAATCCGTTGGTGATTATGCTTCTGGAACTAACCACGTTTTACCTACATATGGTTATGCTAAATCATATTCTGGGCTAAGTATTTATGATTTTCAAAAAAGAATATTTGTTCAAGAATTAACTCCTGAAGGATTAATAAAATTATCTAAGACTGTAAAATATTTGTCAGATTTTGAAAATATGGATGCACATAAAAATTCTGTTAAAATAAGAACCGATTTTTTAAAGGAAAAAAATGAATACAAATATTAAAAAATTAATAAGAAAAAATCTTATAAATTTTACCCCATATCAGTCAGCTCGTCATATAGGTGGAAATGGGAAAGTATTTTTAAATGCAAATGAATATCCTATATCCACAAAGATTAGTTATGATGTTAATTTAAATAGATATCCTGAACCTCAACCAAAATCTATAATAAATTTATATGCCTCATATGCTTCTGTCAAAAAAGATAATGTTATTGTTACTAGAGGTTCTGATGAATCTATAGAAATTATTATAAAAGCTTTTTGCAATCCTGAAAAAGATTATATTTTATATTTTCCACCTACTTATGATATGTATAAAATAAGCGCTGAAATTATGGGAATTAAATATATTTCTGTACCAAAGTTATCTAATTGGCAATTAAATATAGATGATATAAAAAAAATTAATAAAAATGTAAAATTAATATATATATGTAGTCCTAATAATCCTACAGGAAATATTATAAACGTAAAAGATATTATTAAATTAGTTGAAATTTTTAGTAAAAAATCATTGATTATTATAGACGAAGCTTATATAGATTTTTGTTTAGAGTCTAGTGTATTATCATTAATTAATAAATATAAAAATTTAATTATTTTAAGAACATTATCTAAAGCTTTTGCTTTAGCAGGATTAAGATGTGGTTTTGCTATATCTAACATAGAAATTATATCTATATTAAAAAAAATTATTGCTCCTTATCCTATACCTACACCAGTAATTAAAATAGCAGAAAAATCATTAAATTCTGAAAACATTTTATTATTAAAAAAAAGAGTTAAAAAAATAAAAAAAAATAGAAAATTTTTAATTCAAAATCTAAAAAAAATGTCTTATGTTAAAAAAATATTTGATAGTTCAACTAATTATATTTTAGTAAAATTTTATTATTCTAAAAAAATATTTGAATATTTGTGTTCTCAAGGAATAATTTTAAGAGATCAAAGTGATAAATTAAATTTGAAAAATTGTATTCGTATTACTATAGGAACTTACAAAGAATGTTGTATTCTAATAAAAAAATTGAATTTATTTATTAAAAAAAATATTTTTAGGGATTAATATGAACAATAAATTTTTGTTTATTGATAGAGATGGTACTTTAATAGAAGAACCTAAAAAAAATTTTCAAGTTGATCATATAAATAAATTAATATTAGAACCTTATGTTATTTATAGTTTAACTAATTTAATTCGACATAATTTTAGATTTGTTATGGTTACAAACCAAGATGGGTTAGGAAGTAACAATTTTCCTATGGAAAAATTTTTAAAACCTCATAATTTTTTAATAAATTTATTTAAATCACAAAAAATATTTTTTGATAAAGTTTTTATTTGTCCTCATAAAATATCAGACAATTGTTTTTGTCGAAAGCCAAAAACTAAATTGGTAGATAATTTTATAAAAAAAAGTGGTATTAATTTAAAAAAAAGTTATGTAATAGGTGATAGAGATACAGACAAATGTTTTGCTAAAAATATTGGTATTAAAAGTATCTTATATGACAGAAAAAAAAATAATTGGAAAAATATAGAAAAATTTTTGACAAAGTTAGACAGATATGGAAAGTCAAAACGTGAATCTAATGAAACTAAAATAAAAATAAAAGTATGGTTGGACCGTGCTGGTCATAGCAATATTAATACCAAATTAAAATTTTTTGATCATATGTTACATCAAATAGCAATACATGCTGGTATCAAAATGAACATATTAGTACATGGAGATGTAAATATTGATGACCATCACACAATCGAAGATACTGGTATAGTATTAGGAAAAGCTATTTTAAATTCATTAGGTAACAAAGTAGGAATTAATAGATATGGTTATACTTTACCTATGGATGAAGCATTAGCTAATTGTGTTCTAGATATTTCTGGTAGACCTGGATTTTTTTTTAAAGCTAATTTTAAAAATCAAAAAGTAGGAGATATTAGTACTGAAATGATTGAACATTTTTTTTATTCTTTATCTTATTCCATGGGTATAACATTACATTTAAATACTAAAGGACATAATGATCATCATATAGCAGAAAGTTTATTTAAAGCTTTTGGACGTACATTAAAAAAAGCTATTTTGGTTACAAATAATCTTATTCCTAGTTCAAAAGGTATTATTTGATGAATATTGCAATTTTAGATACTGGTTGTTCAAATTTGTTTTCTGTTAAATGGTCTATAATTAGATTAGGTTACAATCCAATTATTACTAGAGTACCAGAAATTTTATTTAAATCAGATAAATTATTATTACCTGGTGTTGGAACTGCTAAAATAGCTATGCAGCAAATATATAAAAGTGAACTTATTGATTTAATTAAAAATTACAAAAAACCTATACTAGGAATATGTTTAGGTATGCAATTATTAGGTAATAAAAGCGATGAAGGTAATATAAATACATTAGGTCTTTTTGATATACCTGTATCTATTTTAAAAAGTAAAAAATTACCTTTACCACACGTTGGTTGGAATAAAGTAATACATAATAAAGATAATATATTATTCCAAGGAATACCTAACAATTCTTGGTTTTATTTTGTACATAGTTATTCTATGAAAATAAATAAATATACAATTGCTTATTCTACCTACGGTGTAAAATTTAGTTCAGCAATTTATAAAAAAAATATATTTGGAGTACAATTCCATCCTGAACGTTCTGGAAAAAATGGATCTAAATTGATACAAAATTTTTTGGAGATATGATTAAATGATTATCCCTGCTTTAGATTTAATTGATGACAAATTAGTAAGATTATATCAAGGTGATTATAATAAAAAAAAATTTTATGATAACGATTTTAAAAAAATACTTGAAAAGTATAAAGAATCAGGAGTTAAATATATACATTTAGTAGATTTATTAAGAGCTAAAGTACCTAGTAAATATAACATTAATATCTTAAGAAATATAATATCGCACACAAATATTTCATTTCAAATAGGAGGTGGTATAAGAAATAAAAAAGATATAAATGAATTATTATCTATAGGAGCAAAGAAAATTGTAATCAGTTCATTATCTATAACTGATCCAAATAAAACAAAAAAATATTTAAAATATTTTGGTGGCAAAAAAATAATATTAGCATTAGATATTATAATCAATTTAAAAAAACAAAAAGAAATATATATAAACGGATGGAGAAAAAACACTCATAAAATTTTAGAAGATGTAATTAACTATTATATTCCTTATGGTTTAAATAATGTTTTATGTACTGATATTAATAAAGATGGAACACTTAATGGTCCAAACATCATTTTATACAAAGAATTGTCGAAAATTTTTTCTAATATTAATTTTCAAGCATCAGGAGGTGTATCTTCTTTAAAAGACATAGATAATATTAAAAATACAGGTGTTAAATCAATCATTATAGGTAAAGCTTTATTAGAAAAAAAAATTAACATTAATGAGGCTATTTCATGTTGGCAAAAAGAATAATACCATGTCTTGATGTTAAAAATGGTTTGGTAGTTAAAGGAGTAAATTTCCGTGGTCATAAAATTATAGGCGACATTTTGCCTTTAGTTAATAGATATATTAATGAAGGAGCTGATGAATTAGTTTTTTATGATATTACAGCAACTACAGATAATAGATTAATAGACAAAAGCTGGGTATCTAAAATTGCTAAATCTATTAACATACCTTTTTGTGTTGCCGGTGGTATTAAAAGTATAAAAGAAGCTAAAATGATATTATCTTTAGGAGCTGATAAAATTTCAATAAATTCTCCTGCTATAGAAAACCCTTATTTAATTACAAAAATGTCAGAACATTTTGGAGTACAATGTATCGTTATTGGTATAGATACATCTTATGATAAAAAAAATAAATCTTATTTTGTAAACAAATATACTGGTGACGAAAAAAAAAGTTTTATGACTAACATAAGAACTATTGATTGGGTAAAAAAAGTACAAAAGTTAGGAGCAGGAGAAATTGTTTTAAATGTAATGAATAATGATGGTTTGAAGAATGGTTACGATATTTACCATTTGAATGAAATTCGTAAAATATGCAATGTTCCTTTAATAGCTTCAGGTGGAGCAGGAAAAATGAATCATTTTTATGATGTTTTTAAACAATCTAATGTAGATGGAGCATTAGCAGCGTCTGTTTTTCATAAAAGTTTAATCAATATTAAAACATTAAAAAAATATTTGAGTAACAAAAAAATAGAGGTTAGGTTATGTTAAAAGAAAAAATCATAGAACATGTTGATTGGGAAAAAGTAAATAATTTATTACCTACAATAATTCAGCATAATTTTTCAGGAGAAATACTTATGCATGGATATATGAACAAAGATGCTTTACAAAAAAGTATCAGTACTAAATTAGTTACTTTTTATTCTAGGGTTAAAAAAAGGTTATGGACTAAAGGTGAAACATCAGGTAATTTCTTAAATTTAATTGAATATTCTTTAGATTGTGACAAAGATTGTTTGCTTATTTTAGCTAATCCTATTAATGATACATCTTGTCATTTAAAAAAAAGAAGTTGTTTTGATCCTTTATACTCTAAAATAACATTTTTATATTTATTAGAAAAAAAAATATCAAGAATAAAAAATAATTTTAATCATAAATCTTATACTTCGCAACTATATAAAAAAGGTGTTAATAAAATAGCCCAAAAAGTAGGTGAAGAAGGTGTAGAAGTTGCTATTGCATCTGTATTAAAAGATTCTTCAAATTTAATTAACGAAGTATCTGATTTGATATATCATATATTGGTTTTATTACAAAGCCAAAATATAAGTTTTTTTGAAATAATTTCTAATTTAAAAAAAAGAAATAATAAATTAAATAAATAATAATTTATTTTTTTGATAAAACATATAAAATTTATTATTTATTTTTGTTGAATAAATACAATAAAAAACAATATATGTCATTAAAAAAGGATTATCATATGCAAAAACAAGATATTGGTGTTGTAGGAATGGCTGTCATGGGTAAAAATTTAGCTATTAATATATCAAAAAAAAATTATAAAGTTTCCATATTTAATAGAACTAGAGAGAAAACCGACAATTTTATTTGCAAACATTTAACACCTAATATAAAACCTTATTATTCAATAAAAAAATTTATTAATTCATTACAAATACCTAGAAAAATATTATTAATGGTAAAGTCTGGGAAATCTACTGATGAAACTATTAATACTATTTTACCATATTTGAATGAAGGAGATATATTAATTGACGGTGGAAATGCATTTTATAAAGATACTATTAGAAGATACAAAAATCTAGAATCTAAAAAAATAAATTTTATAGGAGCTGGAATTTCAGGAGGAGAATATGGAGCATTACATGGTCCTTCAATAATGCCTGGAGGTAATAAAAATTCTTATAAAATTATTTATCCTATATTAAAAAAAATATCTGCTAAATATAAAAATAAACCTTGTGTAAATTACATAGGTCCTGATGGTTCTGGTCATTATGTTAAAATGGTTCATAATGGTATTGAATATGCTGATATGCAATTAATAGCAGAAACATATTTTTTATTAAAAAATATATTAGGTATGAATAATAAAAATATATCTAATATATTTGAAAATTGGAATAATGGAGAATTAAATAGTTATTTAATTCAAATCACTATAGATATTTTTAGAAAAAAAAATAAAAAAGGTCTTTATTTAATAGATCTTATATTAGATGAAGCTTCTAACAAAGGTACTGGTTCTTGGACAAGTAAAAGTGCTTTAGATTTATCAATACCGTTGTCTCTTATTACCGAATCTGTTTTTTCAAGATATATATCATCTATGAAACATCATAGAATTTTAGCCTCAAAAATACTAAATGGTCCTAATAAAATAAATTATATAGAAGACAAAAAAAAATTTATAGAAAATATACGTAGAGCTTTATATTTAAGCAAAATAATATGTTATGCCCAAGGTTTTCTACAATTACAATCAGCATCTAATTATTATAAATGGAATCTAAAATGTGGAGATATTTCTAAAATATTTAGATCAGGTTGTATCATAAGAGCTAAATTTTTAAAAAAAATAGCTGATGCTTATTCAAATAATATAAAAGTTGTTAATCTTTTATTAACTCCTTATTTTCAAAATATTGCTAATAAATATCAGTATTCTTTAAGAAAAATAGTTTCTTTTTCTATTAAAAATGGTTTTCCTGTTCCAGTTTTTTCCTCTGCTATTTCATATTATGATAGTTATCGTACAAGAACATTACCAGCAAATCTTATTCAAGCCCAAAGAGATTATTTTGGTGCTCATGAATACAAACGTCATGATAAACATGGATCTTTTCATACTGATTGGTCTAAATAAAAAATATTTGTTTATATTAAAATATTTGCGGGTATGCTAAAGCATTATCCGCTTATTATAGGAAAAAATAATTAGTTATTGTTTTACTAAAATAATTATTAAAATTATTATTTATATTTAATAATACAAGTATAATATATTCAGTGAATATCATTTTTTTAATTATGTTATTTAATTTATGAAAAAAAAAATTATGAGAGAAATTATTGTAACATGTGCTTTCCCATATGCAAATGGTTCAATTCATTTAGGACATATGTTAGAGCATATTCAAGCTGATATATGGGTTAGATATTTAAGAATGAATAACAATAAAGTATGGTTTATTTGTTCTGATGATGCTCATGGCACTCCAATTATGTTAAAATCAAAAAAAATGAACATAAGTCCAGAGAAAATGGTTAATCAAATGTTCAAAAATCATAAAAAAGATTTTATTAATTTTAATATAAAACATGATTTATATAGTACTACACATAGAAAAACAAATTTATTTTTCGTGGAAAAAATATATCATTTATTAAAAAAAAAAAAATTAATTGAAGAAAAAAACGTATATCAATTTTATGATATATGTGAAAATATGTTTTTGCCAGATAGATTTGTAAAAGGAAATTGTCCTATATGCAAATCTTATGATCAATATGGAGAAAATTGTGATATATGTGGTGCAACTTATAATCCAATTGAATTAATAGATCCATATTCAACCGTTTCACATAGCAAACCTGTTTTAAAAAAAACTAATCATTTGTTTTTTAATTTATCCTTTTTTAAAAAATTTTTAAAAAAATGGCAAAAAAGCAATGTTTTACAAAAACAAGTTTATAATAAGATGAAGGAATGGTTTAAAATAGGATTAAAAGATTGGAATATATCTAGAGATAAACCTTATTTTGGTTTTAAAATACCTGGTTTTCCAAATAAATATTTTTATGTATGGTTAGATGCTCCAATTGGATATATTAGCAATTTTTACGATTTATCTAGGAAAAAAAATATAGATTTTTATAATTTTTGGAAAAAAACTACTAAAACAGAATTATATCATTTTATAGGAAAAGACATAACATATTTTCATAGTTTATTTTGGCCCGCAATATTAAAAGCATCTAATTTAAGACAACCTACAAAGATTTTTGTTCATGGATATTTAACTATTAATGGAAAAAAAATTTCTAAGTCTAAAGGAGATATAATAACTTCTTCTGAATGGATAAAAAAATTAGATTCTGATAGTTTAAGATATTATTTAGCTAGTAAAATGTCTCCTGGTATTGAAGATATTGAAATAAATTTTTCAGATTTTTGTTTAAAAATTAATTCTGAAGTTGTTAATAAAATAGTAAACATAGCTTCTCGTTGTAGTAGTTTTATTAATAAGAAATTTTACAATATTTTATCAGATAAAATATATGATATAAATATTTACAAAAAATTTGTATCACAAACTAATAATGTTTTATTTTTGTTTGAAAATCGCGAATTTAGTAAATTAATCAATAAAGTTTTAAAATATTCAAATAAAATTAATAAGTATTTCACTGAAAAAAAACCATGGTTAATAACTAATAATAATTTATTGCAAAATATATGTTCAATATGTTTAAATTTATTTCGTATTATTGCAACTTGGTTGAAACCAATTATGCCAATATTATCTAAAAAAGTAGAATTTTTTTTAAACACTAAATTATTATGGAAAAACATAGATATACCATTATTAAAACATAAAATAAGAAATTTTAACCATTTATATGAAAAAATAAATATAAATTTAGCAAAAGAATTTAAATTTAATAATTTTTAAACCATTTTATATAGAAATATTTTTTAGAGTCGTACTTGTTTTTGTTAGTAGTAAAAATGTTTATTGCTCCTATAAAAGAACAGTTATAAAAAAGTAATGGTGTTTTTTGTCTTTCCCATGGAGGTATGTCATATTTTTGCCATACTGTTTTTATTTTTCTTTTTATTTTATCTTTTTTTAATTTTATTTTTTTATTATAGTAAAACCTGATATTAATTAATTCATTAAATTCAGGTTTTTTAACTTTTATGCTATTTTTAATATATGTATTATGTTTAGTTAAATAACCAAGGTTATATGGCAAAATAATTTTATTATATGGATAAAACCAAGATAAAATAATGTTTTTCAAAGAAGGAATAGTATTTAACCAATATATATATTCTTTATATCTTCTAATTTCATATTTTTTAAATATTATTTTTTTATTTTCAAAATTATTATTATTTTTAATTAAAGTATTTTTTAATATCTCTATTTTTCTTATAGAAAAAAAATTGTTGCTATTTAAATATATCCATGTTCTTAATATTATATTAATCGTTTTAGAATTCATTTTTCTTAAAAAATTTATATTTAACATATTTTTTTTACATAAATATTTATTAAAAAAAAATTTTAATAAATCTTTTATAACTTTTTCTTGGTCAGAACATAATTTAGCACTTATACAACAATTTTTTATAAAAAAAGGCCATCTTTTTTTTAATGGAACTAATATTTTTTTTCTAATAAAATTCCTTTCATATTTAATATTATTATTTGTATTATCTTCTATCCATTTTAAATTATTTTTTTTAGCAATTTGATATATTTTTTTTTTAGATATTTCTAAAAAAGGTCTAATTAGTAAGTTATTAAAAAACTTTTTTTTTTTTGGCATACAAGATAAACCTTTTGGTCCACTACTTCTTTTTAATGCTAAAAAAAAAGTTTCACATTGATCATCTTGATGTTGAGCAGTCATTAAAATCTCATTTTTTAAAATGTTGTTTTTTATAGCGTCATATCTAGCTTTTCTCGCCCCACCTTCAATTCCAAATTTTTTTATATTTGGTATTACTTTTACGATAGTAATAGGTATTGAATTTTCTTTGCAATTATTAAAACAATGATTAGCCCACTTTATGGAATTTTTGTGTAATTGATGATTAATATGTATTGCTCTTATTTTAATTTTTTTTATTTTTTTCAAATCCATTAGTTTATAAAAAAGTACAGTGGAATCTATCCCTCCACTGTAAGCAAGTAATATTCTTTTTTTATTTTTTATCAATTTTATTAAATTTTTAATTATTTTCATTATTTTATTTGAATAAGACTATTTATGTACGTCCGAATGGATTCGAACCATTGACTTTTGCTATGTCATAGCAATACTCTAACCTACTGAGTTACGGACGTATTAAAATATTATTTTTTAATAAATTTATATTTAAAAAAAATACTGTTAATATATTAAATTTAATAAATTAACATTTTTTATTATGTTATAATTTTTTTATTCTTAATTAATTTATTATCAATATATTAAGGTTATATTTTGAATATAGCAAAAATTGTGTTTTCGTTCAAACATTACAAATCATTTGTTTATTTTTTTGATAAAAGTAAAATAAATTTATCAGTAGGTAGTAGAGTTGTTGTACCATTTAGAAATAAATATATTATAGGAATAGTTGTTTCTTTATCAATTTTAAATAAGAAAATATTAATTTCTAACATAAAACATATAAAATATGTTTTAGATAAAGATCAACTATATTTTGAAAAAACCATATATTTTTTTAAATATATATCAAATTACTATTTTTTACCTTTAGGTAAAATATTATTTAATTTTTTACCTTCTTATTTTTATAAAAAAAGAACTATCAAAAAAAAAAATCTTTATATTTTAAAATTAACAAAATTAGGAAATTTTTTAAGATTTACTATATTTAAAAAAAAATCATTAGTTTTTAATTTTTTATCTTATTTAAATAACATATATATATATTATCATAATTTTAAGTTGTTCAATATAAAAAAACAAATCATTAAATATTTGTTAAAAAAAAAATATGTGAATGTGTTAAAGTAAATAATTTATATAATAAATTAAATATTAAAAATAAAACAAAAAAAAATGACAATATTTTAAATGATAAATTATCAAAATTAATAAAAAAAATAATAAAAATAAATAAATATCAAACTTTTTTTGTTGAAAATTTAAATTTTACAAAAAAAATATTTTTTTATATTGAAATATTAAAAGAATCTATAGCAAATGGTTTGCAAATTATTTTAGTAGTACCTAATGTATATGTTATAAATTATTTATTTTTTAAATTATACAAAAAAATTCAAATATCTATTGATATATATCATAATAAATTAACTGCAAAAGAAAAATTGCTAGTATGGAATAGAACAAGATATGGTAATAATCAAATCGTTATAGGAACATATCAAATATTATTTTTAAGTTTTTTTAAATTAGGAATGATAATTTTAGATGATGAACATCATTTATTTTATAAAACTAAAAATTTTAATTTATTACAATGTAGAGATGTTGCTATTATAAGATCTTGGAAAGAAAATATACCAATAATTTTATTATCTCAAACACCATCTATAGAAACTATTAAAAATATTATTAATAATAAATATAAAAAAATTAAAATTATTAAAAAAAAAAAATATACAAATAGAAAAATAAATAAACATTATTTTTTTTTAAAAAATAGACATATATATGGTTGTTTTTTAATAAAATTATTAAAAAAAATAAATTATTTTTTACTTAAAAATAAAAAAATTATTATTATAATAGATAATAATACTTATTATTGTAATGTTTTAAAATGTTCTTTTTGTAACTTTGTTATGCATTGTAAAATTTGTAATCATGTATATATTTTATATAACAATAACATGATATGTTACAATTGTAATAAATATATACCAACTCCCGTAACTTGCATAAATTGTAAATCTATATCTCTTTTACCATGTTCTTTTGGAAAATATTATATAAAAACCTTTTTATTAATTTTATTTCCTAAATATAAAATATCTGTATTGAATAAATTCGATAAAAAAAAATTTTGTTTTTTTAAAAAACATATATTTAATATTAAAAAAGATATATTTATATTACATGAACATTATGTTACATATGCTAAAGGAATAAAAGCATCATTAATTTTATTTTTATCTTTAAATGACCTTTTTTTTAAAAAAGATTTTAGAACAACATATAATTTATCTATATTATACTTTAATATAATTAATACTTTTTGTGATTTTAAACAAACATTTATTATACAAACATTGAATGATCAATTTAATTTTATAAAAAAAATATTTAATTCACAATCATATATATGTTTTTTAAAAAAAATATTAAAAAAAAGGTTTTTGTTAAAATTGCCACCATATGTAAATGAAGTTATCATTAGAGTAAAATATACTAAACAAGAACATGAATATTATTTTATCAATATGTTAAAAAATGAAATTATCAAAAAAATTAACAAAAAAAAATATAACGTATTCATTATGGGCCCGTACATATCTTTTATAGATTATAAAAATTGTAATTTTATAAATCTATTAATACATAGTAAATATTATTTATTGTTAAATAGATTATTAAAAAATATATTGTTAAAATTTTTTAATAAAAGTATTTCTAAAAAAAATATTTGGTTTATAGATGTTAACCCTATATCTATATAAAATTTTTTAATAAGTAAAATTTTATATTTTATAATATTTGTTCAATAATAATTTAAATAAAGGTAAAATATGTGTTCTAATATTATTAAAAAACTTGATAAAAAAGGATTTATATCACAAATAACTAACAAAGAAGATTTATTTAGCATTGTTAATAAAAAAAATATAACATTATATTGTGGATTTGATGCTACATCAGATAGTTTGCATTTAGGACATTTAATACCTATTTTATGTTTAAAGAAATTTCAAGAATCAGGGCATCATCCAATTATATTAATTGGAGGTGCAACTTCATTAATTGGTGATCCTAGTTTCAAAAAAAAAGAAAGAAATTATATATCTTATAATTTGATTTGTCGATGGAAGAAAAAAATAAAAAAACAATTATCTAATTTTTTAGATTTTGAAAATTGTAAAAATAAAGCTATTATACTTGACAATTATGATTGGTTTAAAAATATTAATATATTGAAATTTTTAAGAAAAATTGGTAAATATTATTCTGTTAATAAAATGATAAATAAAGATTTTGTTAAAAAAAGAATTAATAATATTGATAAAGGTATTTCTTTTACTGAATTTAGTTATACCTTATTACAAGGATATGATTTTTCTTGGTTATATAAAAAATATGATGCTATTTTGCAAATAGGTGGATCAGATCAATGGGGTAACATAATTTCTGGTATTGATTTATCTTATAAATTACATAGAGCAAAATTGTTTGGTTTAACTACACCTTTATTTTTAAAAAATAATGGTGAAAAATTTGGTAAAACTAATAAAGAAAATATTTGGTTAAATGAAAAAAAAACTTCTCCATATGAATTTTATCAATTTTGGTTAAATTTACCAGACAACAATATTTTAAATTCTTTAAAATTATTTACATCTTTTAATATTAAAGAAATAAATAGTTTTAAAGATATCAATTCTATTAATATTAATACAAAAAAATATTTAAAATCTTTTATTGCTGATGAAATAACATCGTTAATTCATGGATCAAATATATTATTATCATTAAAAAATGTTACTAAAAAACTATTTAATAAGACAAGTAATAATTTGACATACAAAGATTTTTGTATTTTATATAAATATGGTATACCATCAATAAATTTGACAAATAATAAAATTTTTTTACGTAATTTTTTAGTAGATTCTTTAATAGCTAAATCATTAACTCAAGCTAGAAATATGATTCTATCAAATTCAATATATATTAATAACAAATTAATAAATAATACTTATTATATTTTTAATGATTTAGACAAATTGTTTAATAAATTTACTTTATTATGTAAAGGTAAAAAAAACTTTTTTCTTATAAAATGGATATAATTATTATTTAATTTTTTTTATTATATTAAATTACAAAAATTATTATAATAAATTATATATTAAAACTTTCTCCACAACCACATTTATATTGAGTTCTGGAGTTTGTAAATTTAAAGTTTTTATTTATACCATCATCTATAAAATCTATTTTAGTACCATCTAAAAAATTTATGTATTTATCAATTATAAATATATTTATATTTTTATAAAAAAAAACAATATCTGACTCTTTTTTTTTTTTGTTCAAACTAATCAAATATTTAAAACCAGCACAACCTGATTTTATTATACTTAATCTAATTCCTATATTTTTTTTATTTTTCATTAAGTTATTTATTTTTTTAACAGCTTGTTCTGTAATTTTAATTCCTTTTAATTTTTTTTTTTTTTTTTTAATAATCATGTTGATCTCTATTTATTTTAATGAAAATTATAAATATTATAATATTTATTTAATAGTTAATTATAAATTTATAATTCTATATTATAATAACTATTATTTCAAATTAAAAAATATATTTTATTTTTTTTAATAAATGAAAATATTTTTAAAAAATAATGTTTAAAATATGTACATGTTATATTAATTGACAAATATTTAATTCTATTAAGACAATTTATATGAAATATTTAATAAAAAACATAGATTTGCCACAATTTTTATTTTCTTTGACATTTGTTGTTTTAATATTAATTGGAAGTTTTTTTGTTATTAAACCTTTTCTATTTGATTTGTTTTGGTCTGGAATGATTGTTATAATAACTTGGCCTATCATGATTAAAATACAAAAATTTTTTTTTAACAATAGATTATTATCAATAATTTTCATGTTGTTATTGTTAATATTATCGTTATTCATTCCAGTTATGTTATTAATAAACAGTTTTATAGACAACAGTGATGTTCTAATTAATCGTTTAACAATACATCAATTTCAATTTTTGCAATTATCATGGCTTCATGATATTCCTTTTTTTGGAGATGAATTGTATTTAAATTATCAAAAATTATTATCTGGAGGAATGAAAGGTATAATTAATAAAATAGAACCATATATGGGTAAAACTACTAAATTTTTTGTTTTGCAAATAAAAAAAATTAGTCTTTTTTTATTACATATATGTTTTATGTTATTTTTTTGTTTATGTTTTTACTTAAAAGGTGAAAAAATTGTTAAAAATATTAAAAAAATATCAATTAGAATATCTCCTAAATATGGAGATAAGATAATTTTGCTATCATGTCAAGTTATTAGATCTATTGCTTTGGGTGTAATAGTTACTTCCTTATTACAAACTATATTAAGTGGGTTAGGTTTGTTTTTTTCTAAAATACCTTATATTTTGTTGTTAATGAGTTTAATATTTTTTTTGTGTTTAATACAAATAGGACCATTACCTATATTATTACCTTTATGCATTTGTTTATTTTTTAATAACAATAGTAAATATGGTATATTTTTATTATTATGGAGTTGTTTAATATTTTTTGTAGAAAGTTTGATTCGTTCTGCATTAATAAAATGTAAAATAGATTTACCTATAACTTTAATATTACTAGGTGTAATAGGAGGTTTGTTTTCTTTCGGAATGATAGGTTTATTTATAGGTCCTTTGTTGTTATTAATATCTTATGAATTGTTGTTAATTTGTATTAATAATAAATTTAAAAAAAAGTAATTATGTTAAATTTTTATTTTTTAGATAATTATAAAAGTTTTTTTATACAAAAACATTTATTTTAATTTTTTTAAATATTTTTGTCAAAAAATTTATGTAAAATTTTTAAAAATGAAATTTTATTTTGTATACTATTACAAAAAATAATTTAGAGATAAATATGAAAAAAACAGATGAATTACGAACAATATTAATTGATAAATTAATTAAACCTTCTACTTTAGCAAAATTATATGCAATTACTCCTTCAGTTATGAATAACGTTATACAATCTAGAAAAAAAATTTCAAACATTATGCTTGGAATTGATAAAAGATTATTAGTAATAATAGGACCATGTTCAGTTCATGATCCTATCGCAGCTGTGGATTATGCTAAAAGGTTAAATGAGTTAAGAAAAAAACATATTAATCATTTAGAAATAGTTATGAGAACATATTTTGAAAAACCACGTACTGTTGTAGGATGGAAAGGATTGATATCTGATCCATATTTAGATAATACTTTAAAAGTAAATCATGGATTAGCTGTTGCACGTAAGTTATTACTAGATATTAATTCTATTGGGTTACCTGCTGCAACAGAATTTTTAGATATGGTAATTGGTCAATTTATAGCAGATTTAATAAGTTGGGGTGCTATAGGGGCAAGAACAACTGAAAGTCAAATACACAGAGAAATGGCTTCAGGTTTATCTTGTCCCATTGGTTTTAAAAATGGAACAGATGGTAATATAAAAATAGCAATAGATGCTATACGTGCTTCAAAAGAAAAACATTTATTTTTAGCACCAGATAAAAATGGAATTATGGTTATTAACAAAACTATTGGTAATCCTCATGTTCATATAATTATGAGAGGAGGGAAAAAACCTAATTATCATTCTTACGACATAAAAAATGCTATAAATCAACTAAAAGAATTTAATTTACCTGAGTATGTTATGATTGATTTTAGTCATGGTAATTGTTTAAAAGAACATAAAAAACAACATGATGTTGCTGAGTCAGTTTCTCAACAAATTCATGATGGTTCAATAAATATTTCTGCTGTTATGATAGAAAGCTTTTTATTAGAAGGATCTCAAAATATATCAAACAAAAAAGAAAATTTGTTATATGGTCAATCTGTTACTGATCCTTGTCTTAATTGGGAAGATAGTGTTCTAATAATAAATCAACTAGCAAGTGCTGTAAAAAAACGTTTTTAATTTTTGGTGCCGGAGATATTTTACTTTTCCGGTACTATTATATAAATATTTATGAATTTTTTATATCAATATATATAATTTTATTTTTATTTCAAATATTATTACAAAATAATATTTTTAAATAATTTTTTATTTTTTTTAATGAAAAGGATATTAAATGCTTGTTATTACACTTCTTGATGGAAGCAAGCGATATTATGAAAATTTTGTGAGTATTATTCAAGTAGCTAAAGATATTAATATAAAATTATATAAAATATGTGTAGCTGGTATCGTTAATGATAATTTGTTAGATTCTAGAACTTTAATAAAAAAAAACTCTAAATTAGAAATCATAACTTCAAATGACAAAAGATCATTAAAGATAATTAGAAATTCATGTGCTCATTTATTAGGTTACGCAATAAAAAAAATATGGCCTCAAGCTATAATAGCTCAAGGTTCTAATACAACCGATGGTTTCTATTATGATATAGAAAATAAATATTTTTTAAAAAAAAAAGATTTATATAAAATTGAACAAAAAATGTTAAATTTATCTTGTAGAAAATATAACATTATAAATAAACAAATTAAATTAAAAAAAAATAATAAATATAAAAGTATTTTTCAAAATAAGTATAAAAAAGAAATTTTAAAATATAATAAAAAATATAAATATATTTATTTTCATGAGAATCACATTGATATTAGTAATTATATTCAAGCACCTAATATAAAGTTTTGTAAATACTTTAAATTAAGTAAACTATCTGGAGCTTATTGGAATAATAATAGTTCTAACAAAATGTTACAAAGAATATATGGAACAGCTTGGTTAAATAAAAAGACACTTGATAAATATTTAAAAAAAATTAAAGAAATAAAAAAAAGAGATCATCGTAAAATTTCTAAAACATTAGATTTATATCATATACAAAAAGAATCTCCTGGAGTTATTTTTTGGCACAAAAATGGACTGACAATATTTAGACAAATAAAAAAACTTATTCGTGAAAAATTACAATTTGATTATGAAGAAGTTCAAACTCCTTTATTAATGAATAGAGAAATTTGGGAAAAAACAGGACACTGGGAAAATTATCATGAATCAATATTTACAACATCTTTAGAAAATAATAAATATTGTATAAAACCTATGAATTGTCCAGCTCACATAGATATTTTTAAAAAAAAACTAAGATCTTATAAAGAATTACCTATAAGAATATCTGAGTTTGGTGTTTGTCATAGAAAAGAAACTTCTGGAGCATTGCATGGTTTAATGCGAGCAAGAAGTTTTACACAAGATGACGCTCATATATTTTGTTCAAAAAACCAAATAAGAAATGAAATAGAAAAATGTATAAAATTAATTTATGATGTTTATAATATCTTTGGTTTTAAAAAAATTTTTGTAAAATTTTCAACTCGTCCAAAAAAAAGAATTGGAACCAATGAAATATGGGATCAAGCAGAACATGATTTATTGCAAGTATTATTAAAAAACAAAATAAAATTTGAATATCAATTAGGAGAGGGAGCTTTTTATGGACCTAAAATTGAAATCATTTTAAAAGATAGTTTAAAACGCATGTGGCAATGTGGTACTATTCAATTGGATTTTTATTTACCATCTAGATTAAATGCTTTTTATATAAATAAAGAAAATAAAAAAAAAACACCTATAATTATACATCGTGCTATTTTAGGTTCCATAGAAAGATTTATTGGTATTTTGTCTGAAGAATATAATGGTAAATTTCCTTTATGGATATCTCCAATACAAATTGTAGTAATGAGCATTTCTAAAAAACATAACTTTTATGTAAAAAAAATATTTAAAATTTTTTTAAAAAATAATTTAAGAACTTTAATAGATATAAGAAATGAAAAAATTGGTTTAAAAATAAGAGAATATACATTAAAAAATATTCCTTATATGATAATATGTGGTGATAAAGAAATTAATAATGATGAAATAACTATAAGAAATATAAAAGGTAATTATGCTAATGTAAAAAATATAAATATTTTTATAAAAGAAATAAAAAAAGAAATAAATAAACGTGTTTTATTATAACTGGAGGAAAAAAGTATTAAAGTCGCAAAAAAAAATCAATTAATAAGAGCTCATCGTATAAACAAAGAAATAAAAGCAAAAAATATACGTTTAGTTGGTATAAAAGGTGAACAAATAGGTATTGTTAGTCTTAAAAGAGCTCTAATAGAATCAAAAGAACAAGGTTTTGACTTAGTAGAAATGAGTCCTAATGCTAAACCACCAGTATGTCGTATTATGAATTATGGTAAATTTCTTTATGAAAAAAGTAAATCTTTTAAAGAACAAAAGAAAAAACAAAAAATAGTTCAAATTAAAGAAATAAAATTTCGCCCTTCTACAGATGAAGGTGATTATAAAGTAAAATTAAGAAATTTAAAAAGATTTTTAGAAGATGGACACAAAGTAAAAATAACTTTGAGATTTAGAGGTAGAGAAATGGCTCATCAATACATAGGAATAGATGTATTAAATAGAATAAAAAATGATTTACAAGAGTTAGCTATAGTTGAAATATTTCCTTCTAGAATAGAGGGAAGGCAAATGATTATGATGTTGTCTCCTAGGAAAAATGTAAATATTTTGAAATAATTTTTAATTAAATTAATATTTAATATTTTGAAAAATTGTAAGAAGAATAAAATAATATGCCAAAAATTAAAACTTTAAGCAGTGCTTTAAAACGTTTTAAAAAGACTTCGTGTGGTGGATTTAAAAGAAAAAAAGCTAATTTACGTCATATTTTAACAAAAAAGAAAACGAAACGTAAACGCTATTTAAGAAAAAAAACTATGGTAAAAAAAGAAGATATTAAAAAAATAAAATCTTTTTTTCCTTATTTATAATTATAAATTTGTTTTAAATATTTATATTTTACAGGAACAAAAAAAATAAATGACTAGAATAAAACGTGGTACAACCAGCCATGCTAGACATAAGAAAATTTTAAAACGAGCTAAAGGTTATTACGGTGCTCGTTCTAGGGTTTATCGAGCTGCATATCAATCTGTTATTAAAGCTGGACAATATGCTTATCGTGACAGGAAACAAAAAAAACGTTATTTTAGGAAGTTATGGATTGCTAGAATAAATGCTGCAGTGCGTCAATATGATCTATCTTACAGCCAATTTATGTTTGGATTAAAAAAATCTTTTATTTCTATTAATCGTAAATTGTTATCTAAAATAGCATTTTATGATAAAGATTCTTTTTATCATTTAATAAAAAAATCTAAAGAGTCATTATAATATATTAAGAGGGAAATTTTCCCTCTTGGCATTTATGGGATAATTATATATGTACAATAGTTTTAAATTATACATATTTAATAGGAATAATTTATGAAACATATAAATGTAACAAAAAATTCAGAATTTAAAAAAATATTTTTTGAATCATATAAAAATATAGACAAAGCAAACAATATTGATGAACTTAATAATTTAAAAACGAAATATTTAGGAAAAAAAAGTTTTTTAAAAATGCAATTAAAAAAATTGCCACAAATTAAAATTAAGTATAGAAAAAATATCAGTATTTTAATTAACAATATAATAAAGAAAATAGAAAAAAAAATAAAAATAAAAAAAATAACAATAGAAAATAATTTAATTAATTATAAAATTTCAAAAGAAAAAATTGATGTTTCCTTACCTGGCAGAAATTTAAAAATTGGATCTTTACATCCAATAAATAAAACTATTAATATAATTAAAAATTTTTTTTTTAAATTCGGTTTTTCTTTTAAATCAGGTCCTGAAATAGAAAATAAATATTATAATTTTGATGCCTTAAACATTGATGAAAATCATCCAAGCAGAAATTATAAAGATTCTTTCTGGTTTGATGCAAATAATTTATTACGAACTCATACTTCTTCTGTACAAATTAGAGAACTAAAAAAAAAAAAACTTCCAATAAAAATGATTTCTTCAGGTAAAGTTTATAGAAACGATACTGATTCAACACATTCTCCTATGTTTCATCAGTTAGAATGTTTATGTATAGATAAAAATATAAATTTTTCTAATTTAAAATGGTTTGTATACAATTTTTTATATTATTTTTTTGATTACAATATAAAAATAAGATTTAGAAGTTCTTATTTTCCTTTTACCGTGTTATCTGCAGAAATTGATATTATGATGAATAATAATAAATGGTTAGAAATATTAGGTTGTGGTTTAGTTCATCCTAAAATATTAAAAAAACATGATATAAATACTGATATATATTCTGGTTTTGCTTTAGGTGTTGGTATTGAAAGATTAATAATGTTACGTTATTCTTTAAAAAATATTAAATTATTTTTTGATAATGACATTCGTTTTTTAAAACAATTTAATTAATAGGGTTAATAATGTGAAACTAAGTATAAATTGGTTATTAGAATGGTTAAAAACTTCTAATAATATTAGCGATCTATGTTATCAAATGACAAATTCTGGTTTTGAAGTTGATTATGTTAAACCTGTTGTAGAAAACTTTTTATCTAAAATTATTATTGGCAAAATATTAGAATGTAATATAAATAGCGATGGTTCTTATTTTGCTACAATTAATGTAGGTAATAATAAAAAAGTAAATGTTATTTCTTTTGCAAATAATTGCAAAAAAAACATGAAAGTTATAGTTTATAAATACGGAGTTAATTTAAAAAAAAAAATAATTAATTATAACAAACATAAAAAATATTTTTCTAAATGGCATTTATGTTCAAAAAATGATATAGGACTTATTACAACATCTAAAAAAAACAAAGATGAAATATTTGAATTACCAAAAAATGCTCCTATAGGTGAAAATGCTAATAATTATTTAATGTTAAATGATTATATTATTAAAGTTAATATACCTTACAATAGACCTGATTGTTTAAATATTTTTGGTATTGCTAAAGATTTAACTATATTAAATAAAAAAAACAAATTTATTAAAAAAAAAATAAATATTAAAAAAAATACAACAAATTTTGTTTGTCCAATAAAAATAAAGATTAATAAAGAAAGTTTTATTTATTTAAATCGAAGTATATTAAATATCAAATATAATGTTGAAACACCTTTTTTTATATTAGAAAGATTACGTAGATGTGATATTAAAATAACTAATAATATATTAATTAATATTATTAATTATATTTTTATAGAAATCGGACAAGTAATAAAAATTTATGATTTAGATGTGATTTCAAAAAAAATTATCATTCGTTATGCTGATAATGATACAATTAAAATAAATAACAAAAAAAATAAATTACATAATAATGATATTGTAATCACAAATGGTAAAAAAATATTATCTATAGGAAATTCGACTGTATATTGTGATAATGTGAAAGTTAGCAAATTTACAAAAAATATTTTTGTAGAATGCTCCTATTTTAAAAGTCAAATAAAAAGCAAAAACATAATTAAATATAATTCATACAATATGTATAATAGTAATGTTGGAATAAAATATTCTATGCAAAAATATGCATTAGAATATTTTACTTATTTAGTAATGATATCATGTGATGGATTAACTGGACCTGTTAATTATTTAACTAATAATTATAAAAAAAACACAAAAAAAATAATTTGTATTAATAAAAAAAAAATAAATAATATATTAGGATTAAAATTATCTCATAAAAATATAAAAAAAATTTTATTACAGTTAAAATTTAAAAACAAATTTATAAATGATAATTGGAAAATTGAAATACCTTTTTTAAGAAAAGATATACAAATTGAAGAAGATATGGTTAACGAAATATTAAGAATTTATGGATGTAATAATATCCCAGCTATTGCTCCTAAAATTAGAAACAAAAAAATAAAAAAAGACAACAATAATTATTCTTTTTTAAAAAAAGCTAAAGACATTCTTGTTTGCAAAGGTTATTTTGAAATTATTACTTATAGTTTTGTAAAAAATAAATTTCAAAAAATTTTATATCCTAAAGAAAAACAAATATATATAAAAAATCCTATTTCTAATAAAATATCAAATATGAGATTATCTATGTTTACAGGATTATTACAAACGTTAATTTACAATTTAAAACGTAACAATATCACTAATCGTTTATTTGAATGCGGATTATGTTTTTCTCCAGATAATAATTTTAAAAAAAATACAAATATAAAACAAGAATTATTATTATCTGGTTTGTTATTAAGTACAATAGAAAATGATAATTTATATGATCATGCTAATAGAAAAATGGATTTTTTTGACTTAAAAAGTGATATAGAATCAATTTTGTCTATAATAGACAAATTAGAAAATTTTAATTTTTGTAGTAAAGAATCAAAACATGGATTTCATCCTTATAAAAGTGCATCTATATTTTATAAAAACAAAAAAATAGGATTTATTGGTTCTCTACATCCTAACATCACAAGTTTACTTAATATTAAATATGATGTTATACTTTTTGAACTTTTTATTGATAAAATAATTTTTAATGATAAAAAAAATATTTATGATTTATCAAAAATTTCATATCTTCCAGTAAATATAAGAGATATTTCTATTATAATATCTGACAAAATACCTGTCTCAAAAGTAGTTGATCTTTGTTATTCATCTTCTAAAAAATATATTAGTGACGTTAAAGTGTTTGATGTTTATATGAATGATAAAATAAATAAAAATAAAAAAAGTGTGTCTATTAATTTAATTTTGCAACCTATAAATAAAACTTTTACAGAAAAAAAGATTTCTATTATAATAAATAATTGTTTATTTCTATTAAATAAAAAATTAAAAGCAACTTTAAGAACACAATAAATATTTTTATTTTTTATGTTATAATTATAAAATTAATTTTTATTTATATGAAAATTTTTTTATTGTTTATTTAAAATATTTATTATTTATGAAATAAAAATTTAAGTACAATAAAAAAAATTAAAATTTACTAGTTTAGAAAATATTTTTTTTGCATGAACTAATAATGTTAATCTATTGATCATTATTTTTTTATTATTATCACATATATTTACTTTTTCAAAAAAAATTGATATCATTTTATGCAGATTAAGTAACATTTTAAAATATTTACTATATTTTTTTTTATTTATACAATGACAAGTTTCTTTTTTTATTTTAATTAACATGTTAAAAAAAATAAATTCTTCTTTTTTAGAAAATAATTTTTTTTTTATTTTTTTGCTAACGTTATAATCAATATTATTTTTTAACAAAATATTAGATATTCTTTTATCTGTTTTCATTACTAAATTAAATTTTTTTGTTTTATAAAATTTATTTAATTTTTTAATTAAATTGTTTAATGTTAATAAATTATTTTTTTTTTTTGATAAAATAGATTTTATAATATTTTTTTTATATCCTTTATTTTCGTAAAAGTTGTTTAACCTTGTATAAAAAAAATTAAATATTTTTTTTAGCACCTTTTTTTTATCAATTTTATTATTATATAATGAAATATTTTTTTTGATAAGTTTATATATATTAATTTTTATATTATTTTTTAATATAATTTTTATTATACCCAAAGAACATCTTCTCAAACCAAAAGGGTCTTTTTTACTATTTGGTATGTTATTAATAATAAACATTGCGGTAATAGTATCTATTTTATCAGATATAGAAAGTATACAACTTATATATCTTTTTGGAATATTATCTTTTGCAAATCTTGGTTCATAATGTTCTTTAATAGCTAATGCAACATTATTTTTTTCTTTGTAACATTTTGCATAATAACTTCCGATTATACCTTGCATTTCTGGTATTTCAAATACTATGTTAGTAACTAAATCACATTTAGATAATAAAGAAGCTTTGTTAAGATCATACATTTTGTTTTTATTATTTGTTTTGTTTTTTAAACAATGTATATATTTAGACAGTTTTTTAATTCTTATAGTTTTTTCATACAAATTTCCTAACTTTTTGTAAAAAGTTACATTTTTTAATTTAATTAAATTAAATTTTAAGTTTTTTTTTAAATCTAATTTTATAAAAAATAAAATATCATTTAATTTTGAACGTAGAACGTTTTGATGACCTGAAATAATTTGTTTATTATTATTACTTTTAACATTTGATACAAATATGAAATATTGTATTAATTTTTTTTTATTAATATCATATACTGGAAAATATTTTTGTTGTTTTTTCATAACAAAAATTATAATTTCTTTTGGAATTTTTAAAAATTTTTTATCATATTTACCTATATTTATATTAGGCCATTCTACAGACGATGTTATTTCTTTCAAAAAATTTTTTGTTATTTTTATCTTACCATTTATTTTTTTAGCATATTTTTTTACTTTGTTTTTTATGATGTTTTTACGAATATTGTAATCAGCTATAACTTTTCCTTTTTTTAAAAGTAGTAATGAATAATCTTTAGCATGATTAATTTCTATTTTTTTTTCTCCCATAAATCTATGACCTGATAATATTTTATTAGGTTTTAAATTAAATATCTTTTTTTTAATTAGTAAATCATCTAATAATATTATTATATTCCTTATAGGACGAATAAATTTTATATAAGGTTTATCCCAAAACATATTTTTAATATCTTTAATTTTTTTTATAGACAATTCTACAACTCTAGGAAGATAATTTTTTAATTTATTCAAAAAAATATCTTTTTCATTTAAATTTTTATCATTTAAATAGTTAACTTTTTCTTTCTTAAAAAAAATTTGTACTGCTATTCTTCGAGAAGTTGCAAACCATTTAATTTTTTTATATTTAAAATTAATTTTACGTATTTCTATTTTTATATTTTTTAAGAAAGATTTTGCTATAAAAAATAATTTTGTAAAAGGTATTTCTTCCACATTTATTTCTATAAGTAATATTTTATCGTACATGTAATATTTTCCACTACATTATATTTTTGTTATTTATATATGCTTGCAATATTAGTTTAGTCATATTTTTAATTTTTAGTATATATTTTTGTCTTTCACTTACTGAAATGGCTTTTCTAGATTCCAAAATGTTAAAATAATGACATGCTTGCATTATATGTTCATAGGCTGGTATTGGTAATTTATATGATAGATTTAGAAGTTTTTTTGCTTCTTCAATATGGTTGTGAAATATTTTAAATAAAAAACTTATATTTGCATATTCAAAATTATATTTTGATTTTTCTACTTCATTATTATAAAATAAATCATGATATGTAACTTTATTTAAATCATTTTTGTCACTCCATATTAAATCATATATGTTATCAACTTCTTGTACAACCATAGATATTCTTTCAATACCGTACGTTATTTCTACTGCTGTTGGATCACAATTTATGCTACCTATTTGTTGGAAATATGTAAATTGAGTTATTTCTATACCATTTAACCAAACTTCCCATCCCACACCAGAAGCTCCTAATGTATCATTTTTCCAATTATCTTCTATAAATTTTATATCATTTTCTAACAAATTTATATTTAAATAAGAAAGAGAATTTATATATATATTTTGAATATTTTTGGGAACTGGTTTTATTATTACTTGAAATTGGTAATATTCTTGCATTCTATAAGGATTTTTTGCATATCTTCCATCATTTGGACGTCTTGATAATTGAACATAAGCTGATGAAATTTTATTAGAAGTTGATGCATAAAAAAAAGTGATAGGATGAAATGTACCTGCTCCAACCATAATATCTACAGGTTGCATTATAGTCAACCCTTGCTTGATCCAATATTTTTTTAAATTTGATATTAAACCGGATATATTTTTATTAGATTTTTTCATATATATTTATATTTATTAATTTTACCTTATCTCTTAATTATTTTTTTAAAAAAATTTTTATTTTAAAAACATAAAATTCAATTATTAATTATATAATATTTTATTTATTATATATAATCAATATTTATTATTTATGATAAATTATATTAAATATTAAAAAAAAATTTATTAACTATAAAGGAAGTTTGGTGAAATACATAGGACCTCATATTAGTATATCTGGTGGTATAAATTTAACTGTTTTGAGAGCACATAAATTAGAAGCAACAGCATTTGCTTTTTTTACTAAAAATCAATTAAGATGGAATTTCACTAATATTGATGAAAAGAAAATAATATCATTTAAAAACAATTGTATTAAATATAAATTCAAATCATCTCAAATATTACCACATGCTGGTTATTTGATTAATTTAGGCCATCCAGATAATAATTTGTTAAAAAAGTCAAGATTGTCTTTTATTGAAGAAATATTAATATGTGAAAAATTAGGATTAAAATTTTTAAATTTTCACCCCGGTAGCCACTTACGTAAAATAACAGAGAAAAAATGTTTAAACATAATATCTGATTCTATCAATATATCTTTGAACAAAACAAATAAATTGATTTTGCTTATAGAAAATACAGCTGGACAAGGTAGTAATATGGGTTATAATCTTGAACATTTGTTTTATATTATCAACAAAATTGAAAATAAATCTAGAATAGGTGTATGTATTGATACTTGTCATTCTTTTGTTTCAGGATATGATTTAAGAACAGAAAATGATTGTAATATTTTTTTTAAAAAATATGATGATATTATAGGTTTTAAATATTTACGTGCTATGCATCTAAATGACTCTAAAAAAGAATTATTTAGCAAAGTTGATAGACATGAAAATTTAGGTAAAGGTAAAATTGGAAATAAATTGTTTTCTTATATTATGCGTAATAAAAAATTTAACAATATTCCGTTAATCTTAGAAACTCCAAATTCATCTTTATGGGAAAAAGAAATAAAATTTTTAAAAAAAATGACAAATATTTAGTCATGAAATTGATATAAAAAATAAAAAATATATTTTTATATTTATGACAAAACATTTTAATAATGAGATTTTTATGAATAAAATAAAAGCAAATATAAGAGTCACAACAGGAAAATCTAATAGTAGATATTTAAGGAAAAATAACAAATTTCCTAGTATTATATATGGAAAAAATTACAAAAATATTTTAATTGAATTAGATCAAAATAAAACATTAAAATTAATGTCCAATATTAGCATTTATAAAGAAAAAATATCAATTATAATAGATAAAAGTATTTATTTGGTATTTGTAAAAGATATTCAATATCATATTTTAAAAGAAACATTCATGCATATAGATTTTCTAAGAATCAAATAATTTAAATATATAATTCTAAAAACAATTATTATTTTATAACATTATATCGGCACGTTTTTAGTTATCGTATTTTTAAATGTTATTTATATTATGAATTACCGTGCCGAATAAAATAATAATTATTATAAACATACATTTTATAAAAAAATAGTATAAAGTATTTTTTTTAAAATTAAAATTTGCGGATTAATAAATAAAAATATAACATTTATAATTGTTACAAAAATACTTGCGAAAAATAATATTTTTATTTTTGTTATTGATATTAATAAATTTTTATTTATTTTATAATTCCATAACTTTAAAAATAAAAATATATTTAACCAAATAACACACATAGTAAATATTAATAAATATGAAAAAAAATTTTTTTTATTGTTGTTTGGTATAGTAAAAGCTACACTTGTAAATATACCTGGGAAAAAATATATTATAGGCCATAAAAAACAACTAAATAGGTTGGGTATGATAAATTTTTTTATTGGTATGTTTAACATACCTGATAATAAAGGTACAATGGATCTTGTTGGACCAATAAATTTACCAATAAATATAGTTAACGTATTGTAACACAAAGATTTTTTTGTTTTTGAAATAAATATTTGGTTTTTTTTTAAAAAATTAAATTTTATTAAATGTTTATGAAATTTAAATCCTATATAATAAGAAGTCCAATCACCTAATAAACAAAAAAAAGTTGATATTATCCATAAAGGATATAATTTTATTTTTTCACATCCAATTAATGAACCAAATAAAGTCATTAATAAGATACCAGGTACAAATAATCCTACTATAGCAAAAGATTCTAAAAAAGAAATAATAGCTATTGCAATTAATGCATATGAAGAAGAATGATTTATCAAATATTTTATATATAATTCCATTATATGTACTCATTGTTATAAAATTATGTGTAAATAAATTCTAAATATTTTATTTATTTTTTAAATATAAAACTATTTATTTTTTTTTAAAGGAATGTATAATTATATAAAATATAAATTTTATTAACAAAAATAATTTAAATTTTTTTTGACTTTTTAAAATAAAAAATAACATAAAGAAAACATAAATGATAAAAAATATTATAATAATATTTTGTATATTTTTTACTACTAACATCACAAATGCTACAGAAAATAAAATAATTGCTAGATTAAATAACAAAATAATTTTACAAAGTGATTTAGAAAATGTAATTAATGGTACAAAAAAAAATTTACATCAACTATCAAAAAAAATAAAAAATATTGTATTTAACAATATGTTACTAAAATTAATTTTTTTAAATTATTGTGATAATATAAAATTATATATAAATGATAATGAAATTAATTTTGCTATATATAATATAGCTCAAAACAACAATATTAATATTTACGATTTATTTAATTTTTTTTTAAAAAATAAAAAATTAAAAGATTATTATAATTTTATCGGAAATATTAAAAATATTATAAAAGAAAACAAAATTAAAAATGTTATAAAAAATAACGTTATACCATTAAATATAGAAGATTCAAATACTGAAATTTTGTATAATAATAATAGCAATAAACATTTAGAAATTAAATTAAATTATATTGTTATTAATTACACTAAAAGTTTTAATTTTATAAAAAACAAAAATAAAATAAATAAATATTTATTTTGGTTATATAAACATTATAATATAAATTATTTAAATTTTATTCATAAAAAAAATAATACTGAATATTATACAAAAAAATACAGAAACATATTAGATATACCCATGATTTTTTTAAAAAAAATAACAAATAAAAGAGACGGAGATAAATTAAATCCTATTATTTATAAAAAGCATGTATTTTTAATAAAAATAAAAAAAATAAAATTATGTGAAAAAAAGATAATCAAAAAAATCCATTTACAACATATATTAATTAATAATTTTAATAATCAAAATATTAATCGTCAAATGTCTGAAAAAATATATAAACTAATAACAAATAAAAAAATTTCTTTTTATGATGCTATGTATAAATATAGTAATGATATTTTTTCTAAAAAAAGATATGGTGATTTTGGTTGGGTTTCAGAAAATTTTGTAAAAAAAATTATAAAAAATAAATTATTAACATTAAAAAAGGGTAATATAAGTAAACCTATAAAGTCTAGTTTAGGATATCATATATTTAGAATTTTAAACATTAAAAATGTTAAAGAAAACGATTTTAATATAAAAAGAAATATTCAAGAACTAGTTATTAAAAAATATATTAGTTCTTTAGAAAACAATTTTTTAGAAAGTCAAACAAAAAATAATTATATAGATATATACCTTGATTAAGAGAGTTTTCGTTAAATGTTTTATGACAATACAAATTATTATTACAAAAAAAAATTAGGTCAACATTTTTTGTTGGACAAATTTATTATACAAAAAATAATTAAGACAATTAATCCTAAAAAAAATGATTGTTTGATAGAAATAGGACCTGGTTTTGGAGCTATTACTAAAATAATATGCAAATTGGTTAAAAAAATGGCAGTTATTGAAATAGATAATCAATTAGTTAACATTTTAAAAAAAAATATTTTTTGTAAATTAAATATTTTTTGTACAGATGTATTATATTTTAATTTTGTTAATTTTGCACAAAAAAAAAATAAAAAAATTAGAATTTTTGGAAATATACCTTATAATATTTCCACTAGATTAATTTTATTATTGATAAAAAGTATTAATTATATAAAAGATATACATTTAATGTTACAGGAAGAATTAGCTGAAAAATTGATATCAACTCAAGGAAGTAAAAAATATAGTAGGATATCAATTTTAACTCAATATTTTTTTAAAGTTATTAAAATATTTCCAGTTATAAAAAAATATTTTGTTCCTAAACCAAAAGTAAATTCTGTATTTGTAAAAATAACACCTAACATTAAAAAAAAACATATGTTAAAAAATTTTAAAATTTTTAAAAAAATAATTACTTTAGCTTTTATACAACGTAGAAAAATGTTATCAAATAGTTTAAGTTCTTTAATAAAAAAAAAAGATTTTAAAAAAATAGGTATAAACTTTAAGTTAAGAGCAAATGATTTATCTATTAAAGAATATTGTGATATTAGTAATTTTCTTTCAAAAAAAATTATTATAAAAAAAGGTAAAATAATAAATATATGAGCACATATTTAATTGGAGATATACATGGTTGTTATGTAGAATTTAAAAAACTTTTAAAAAAAATATCTTTTAATATATATAAAGATAAATTATGGTTAACAGGAGATTTAATATATAGAGGACCTGATTCTTTTAAAGTTTTAAAATATATATATAAAATTCGCAATAATGTAAAATTATCATTAGGAAATCATGATATTACTTTTTTGTTAAATTTTTATTCATATAAAAATAATATTGAAGAATTAAATATAAAAAATTACGAAAAAAATATTTTTAAAAAAAAAAATATTAATTCTATTGTTAAATGGTTGAGAAATCAACCACTTGCACATATAAATCATAAAAAAAAAATAATAATGTGTCATGCAGGAATATATCCTAAATGGAACTTTGAAGATATTATCAATTTTTCTTTAGAAGTGGAACAGTTCTTAAAAAAAGAGAAGTATTTACATATTTTTTTAAAAAAAATAAAAGGAAATTATCCAGATTTGTGGAGTGATAATTTAGTTAACTTTGATAGAATTAGATTTATTGTTAATTCTTTTACGAGAATGAGATATTGTAGTTTAAATGGAAAATTAAATTTTAAATACAAAATTTTAAAAAAAAATATTAACAATAAATTACATCCATGGTTTGATATTTTATTATGTCCAATAATAAAAAGTTATAATATATTTTTTGGTCATTGGTCAGATTTGAGAGGTAAAGGTACTCCAAAAAATATCATTGGTTTAGATACAGGATGTTGTTGGGGGCATTGTTTAACTGCATATAATTTTGAAAAAAAAATTTTCTTTAGTCAAAAATGTAAATCTATATAAATAATAAAATACTATTTTTATTTTGTATTAATATTTTTTTAATACAAATAGTATATAATAATTTATTATTTATAACTATTATTAAATATAATATTTTTTAGTATAAAAGTTTAAATATATTAACATAAAACATCATTAATTTTAAATAATCCTATTTTGTTTTTTTCTTTTAACCATATAGCTGAATGAATAGCACCTTTAGCAAAACAACATCTACTATGTGCTTTATGAGTAATTTCTATTCTTTCATGAGAATTATCGAAAATAACTGTATGATCTCCAATAATATTTCCTGCTCTAACTGAAGAAAAACCTATTGATTTTTTTTTTCTTTTCCCTATTTTTCCTTTTCTTGAATAAATATTGTTTTTATTGTCCCAGTTCATTGTTTTAGAGATAATATTTCCTATAGTTAATGCTGTACCTGATGGAGCATCTATTTTTTTATTATGGTGATATTCTATTATTTCAATATCAGAATTTTTCCCTATTTTTGTAGCAGTTTTTTTTAATAATTGTAACATTAAATTAATACCAATACTAAAATTTGAAGAAATTACTATACCAATTTTTTCTCGATATTTTTTAATTGTATTTATTTCTTTTTTTGTAAATCCAGTTGTTCCTATAACAATTTTTTTTTTGAACATTGCACATTGTTTTATATTATATAAAGTGTTTTTTGTATTAGTAAAATCTATCAACACATCAAAATCATTTATTACTTTTTTAATAGAGTTACTTATTTTTATATTTTTTACATTTGATATTTTAATTACATTATTAATATTTTTACCTGATTCTAAACAATTTTTTTTTACAATCAATGCTCCTAATGTAATTTTTTTGTTTTTTCTTTTTGAAGATATTTCTTTTATTAGAGAAATTCCCATTCTTCCTAAAGCTCCTGATATTCCTATTTTTATTTTTTTTTTCATATTTATATATTTTTTTTATAGTGTTTTAATTTAAAAAATTATAAAAAAATGTTTTAAATTAATTAATTTGTTATTGAAATTATTTAAAAATAAATTTTACTTAATTATTTTAAAATTATCATATATTATATAAATAATTTTTTTTATTATTTTAATCAATAAAATTTTTTTTAAATTTTACGTTTTTAGTTTTTAATAATAAATAAATTATTAAAAAATATTTTTTTTTATCATATATATATATTAATATTAGTTAAAAAATTTAATTATATTAATTTTTTAAACAAATATTCTTTGTTCTCCCTCTCCTATCAAATTAGATATACAACGATTACAAATTTTTTTATTTTTGTTATAATTTTTAATATAATTAACATAATTCCAGCATCTTTCACATTTAACATTTTTAACATTAAATACATCTATTTTGATATCGTATTTTGGATGATCGATATTTATAGAACTATTTTTTCGATATTTATATTTTTTTATATTTACAGATGAAGATAAAAATATAAAATGTATTTCTTTTTTTATAATTTTAATTTTTTTATAAATTGGTTCACATAAATATAATATAATTTTAGCTTCTAAAGAATTATTTAAAATTTTATTTTTTTTGTATTTTTCTATTATTTTGTTGATTTCTTTTTTTAAAAAAATTAAGTCTTTCCAGAATTCATTATTTAATATTTTTTCTTTTTTAAATTCATATGATAGGTTGAACCATTCTTCTGTGAATATATATTTTTTTTTGTGTTTGTTTTTACATATATAATTCCATATTTCATGTGATGTAAAAGGAATTATAGGTGTTATCCATTTAACCAAATAATTCAATATATAATATATTGTTGTTTGACAACTTAACCTTTCTTTTGATTTTTTCTTTAATGTATATAATCTATCTTTAATAATTTCGAAATAAAAAGAACTCATATATTTAGAACAAAAAACTAAAATAATATTTATTACTTTATGAAATTCATATTTTTTATAGAAATGAATTATTTTTTTTTGTGTTTTTTTAGTTTTTTTGAGAGCCCATATATCTATTTTAATCATATTTTCAAAATCTATTTTTTTTGTTTTCGAATTAAAATCATATAAATTTGATAACAAAAATCTTACAACATTTCTTATTTTTCTATAATAATCAACAATACGATTCAATATTTCTAATGAAATGTTCATTTCTTGAGAATAATCACTTGTTGCAACCCATAATCTTAAAATATCTGCTCCATATTTTTTGATTATTTCTTGTGGAGAGATAGTATTTCCTAATGATTTAGACATTTTTTTACCATTAGCATCTACAGTAAAACCATGAGTAATAACTTTTTTATAAGGAGCATGTTTATTTATTATAGTAGATATTATTAAAGAAGACATAAACCAACCTCTATGTTGGTCAATTCCTTCTAAATATATGTCAGATATTTTATTTTCATCATTTTTTTTTAATACATTAATTGATCCAGAGTCAAACCATACATCTAATGTATCTAATGTTTTAATATATTTTTCACTATTTTCACCTAATATTTTTTTTTTATCTAAATTAAACCAATATTTAATACCATGTTTTTTTATTTTTTCTATTATTAATTTAGTTATATTATTAGTTTTAGGATGTATATTTCCATTTTTTTTATTTATGAATAAACACATTGGTATACCCCAGATCCTTTGTCTAGATATACACCAATCTGGACGATTTTTTAACATATTATATATATTATTTTTACTCCATTTTGGTATCCATTTAACTTTTTTTATTTCTTTTAAAGATTTTTCACGTAATTCATCATGATCCATATCTATGAACCATTGTGGTGTAGCTCTAAAAATAATTGGGCTTTTATGTCTCCAACAATGAGGATAACTGTGAATTATATCTTTTGCAGAAAATAATATTTTTTTTCTCTTTAATATTTCTAATATTTTTTTATTGGAATTAAAAATATTTAAATTATCTAACTTGTTATTTTTTGTTTTTTTAAATAATCCGTATTTGTTTATTTTGTTATTTATTGAAATATTATATTTTTTACATGTTATATAATCTTCTATTCCATGATCTGGAGCTATATAAACAGACCCAGTACCATTTTTCAATGTTACATGACTTCCCATAATTATTGGTAGTTTTTCTTGTTCTACAAAAGGATGAAAAAAAATAATATTTTCTAATTTCTCACCTTTTATTTTCTTTGAAATTATTTTATATTTTTTTATGTAATTATTTTTTATAAATTTTTCTATTAATTTTATAGATATGATTAAAATTTTATTTTTTATTTCTAATAATACATAATCAGCACTTTTTTTTAATGCTATTGCTTTTCCTACTGGTATAGTCCAAATATTTGTAGTCCATATAATAATATATATGTTTTTTTTTAATATTTTTTTTATATTAAAAATATTTTTTATATTATTTTCATTAATAGGTTTAAATATTATGTAACTTGACAAAGTTTTTTTGTTTTTGTGTTCTATTTCTGCTTCTGCTAAAGATGATTGACAATTTATACACCAATGTACCGGTTTACATTCTCTTTTTATATAACCTTTTTGTAATATTTTTGTAAATATTTTTACAATATTTGCTTGATTTTTAAAATTCATAGTTAAATATGAATTTTCCCAATCTCCTATTACTCCTAACCTTATGAAATCTTTTTTTTGTTTTTTTACTTGTTTTTTAGCATATTTTCTACATAGTTTTATGAAATTTTCTTTTTTTATTTTAATTTTATTTTTTGATATATTATTTTCTATTTTATGTTCTATAGGTAACCCATGACAGTCCCATGATGGTATGTATGAGCAATTAAAACCTGATAAAGTTTTAAATTTTATAATAATATCTTTTAATATTTTATTAACTGAATGTCCTATATGTATATTACCATTAGCATATGGAGGACCATCTTCCAAAAAAAATTTTTTTTTATTTTTGTTAGTTTTTTTTATAATTTTATATAAATTATTTTTGTACCATTCTTTTATAATTAATGGTTCTAAAATATTTAATTTTGCTCTCATAGAAAATTTAGTTTTAGGTAAATTTAACGTTTTAGAATAATTAAATTTCATATAATATTTTATAATCTCCATTTTTATTTAATATTGAAATATTGTTTAGTTTTATTTAAATTTAATATTATTTGTTTTTTTTGTTCTTTTATTGAATTAATCTTTTTTTTATTTATTATTTTTTTTTTGAATATGACTTTTAGAAGACATCCATATATTTTTTTTTTAAAATTTATTAAATGTGCTTCTAATATTAATTTTTTATTACTAAATATAAATTCATTTTTTATGTTAGCTAAACCAAAATATTTTTTACCACAAAAATATACTAGAACAATATATGATCCTTTTAAAGATAACATATTTTTTTTTAATATAATGTTTACTGTAGTAAATCCTAACTTTTTATTATTTTTATTTCTATAAAAAACTTTACCTTTTATATAAAAACTATATCCTAATAATTTATTTGCTAAAAAAAAATTATTTTTTAATATATATTTTCTTATCAAAGAACTACTTACTCTGTTCTTATTTTTACATATTTTTTCTATTTTTATTAAAGAAAAGTTATATTTATTTGAAAGTTTTTTTATGAAACTAAAATTTCCTTGTTTTTTATATCCTAAATGAGCATCATCTCCTATAATTAATTTTTTCATAGACAATTTGTTAATTAGTATTTTTTTTATAAAATGTTCTGCATGTATTTTAGAAAAATAATTGTTAAATTTTATACAAATTATTTTATCTATATGCCATCTAGCTAATATTTCTATTTTTGTTCTCAAATTTGTCAATCTTAATGGAGATTTATCATATAAAAAAAATTCCATAGGTTGTGGTTCAAATATTATTAATATTAACTCATATTTGTCTATTTTTTTAATATAACATGCTTTATTTAGTAAGTTTTGATGTCCTATGTGTATACCATCAAAATTACCGATGGTTATTATAGATTTTTTTTTGTTCTTGTATTTTATATTGTGAATTCCATTTATAAATTTCATATATTTTAATTTATATACAATTATATATTTTTTTTATTTATATATTTAAACATTTTTTTTATAAAATGTTTACTAAAATGTTATTTTAATATAAATTGATAATTAATTTTTTTTTAATTTGTAAAACAATATTTAATTAAATACAATATAATATTAAGGAATTTTTGTGGCTAATATAAAATCATCAAAAAAAGATTCTATAAAATCTAAAAAAAGAAAAAAAAAAAATATAAGTCAAAAATCTTTAGTAAAAAATTCTATTAAAAAAGTTGATAAAGAGATAAATATGGGAAATTTAAAAAAAGCTGAATTAGCTTTTTTAAAAATGCAATCTATATTAGATAAACATGTCAATAAAGGTTTAATACATAAAAATAAAGCAGCTCGTCATAAATCCAACTTATTTTTTAAAATAAAGAAAAAACAATAGTTTTTAATTAATATTGCTTCTTATTTTAGAAGCAATATTTTTAAAAATTTTTATTTTGTTAAATCGTCAAAAAAACGTTTAACTCCATCAAAAAATCTTTTAGATTTTGGGCTATTTATATTGTTTTTGAAATTAATAAAACTATTTCCTAATTCATATATTAGTTTTTTTTGGTGTTTGTTTAAATTTACTGGTGTTTCTACTATCACTTTACAAAATAAATCTCCACAAATATGATTACGAATTGATTTTACACCTTTAGATCTTATTCTAAATATTTTATTTGTTTGTGTTTCTGGTGGTATTTTTAACTTAACTTTACCATCTAATGTAGGAACTTCAATTTCACCACCTAAAGCAGCCATAGCAAAGTTTAAAGGAACTTTACAGTAAAGATCATTATTATTTCTTTTAAAAATTTTATGTTTTTTTATTTTAATTTGTACATATAAATCACCTTTTATAGAGATGTCATCTGGAGAACTTTCTCCTTGATTAGGCAATTTTATATTATCGTTAGTATCAATTCCAGCCGGGATTTTTACAGCAATATTTTTTGTTGTTTTAATTTTACCTTTTCCATTACATTTATAACATGGGTTTTTTATAACTTTACCTTTTCCATAACATGATGGACATGTTTGTTGAACGGTAAAAAAACCTTTTCGCATATTTATTTGACCATTACCATTACAAGCAAAACATTTTGATATTTTTTGTCCAAATTTAGACCCAGTTCCATTACATATATTACAATCGTTTAGAGTAGGTATGTTAATTTTTTTAGTTACTCCTTTTACAGCTTCTTCTAAATTTAATTCCATTTCATATTTTAAATCAACACCTTTTCTATTACTACTATTATCTCCAAATATATCTCCAAAAACATCTCCAAATATATCTCCAAAATCAGCAGTTGTACTAGTAAAATTACTAGAAAAATCATGTTCCCCAGTATTTCCTTGCTGAAAAGCTGCATGCCCATATTGATCATATGCTGATCTTTTTTTTGGATCTATTAATATTTCATAGGCTTCTTTTATTTTTTTGAATTTTTTTTCAGCATTTTTATTTCCTTGATTTCTGTCAGGATGATATTTTATTGCTAAACGTTTATATGCTTTTTTTATTTCTTGATCTTGTGCTGTATTTGAAATATTCAATGTTTGATAATAATCTTTTTTCACCATTGTTGATTTTATTGCTCCTTGAACAATTTAATCACGGGTATAAAACACCCGTGATGTTTTATAAATATTTCTATTTTTTTGGATCTTTAATTTCTTCAAACTCTGCATCTACAACATTTTTTTCTTTAGTTGTGTTTTTTTTTGAAGTTGTTTGTTTATTTGATTGTTCATTTTTTTGTTTATATGATAACAGTTTTGATGATTCTTTTATAACAACTTGTATTTTTTTTTCTATTTCTTCTTTTTTTTCAGATTTTATTGATTCGTCTAATTCTTTTAAAGCATTATTTATTTTTTCTTTTTCAGAAACAGGTATTTTATCTCCACATTCTTTTAATTGTTTTTTTGTAGAATGAGAAATATGATCAGCTTGATTACGTACTGCTATTAATTCTTCAAATTTTTTATCTGATTCAGAATTTATCTCTGCTTCATTAATCATTTTTTTTATTTCTTCTTCGTTAAGACCAGAAGATGCTTGAATTGTTATTTTTTGTTCTTTTCCTGTATTTTTGTCTTTTGCTGAAACGTGTAATATACCGTCTGCATCTATATCAAATGTTACTTCTATTTGCGGTATTCCTCTTGGAGCTGATTGTATTCCATCTAGATTAAATTGTCCTAAAGATTTATTATCTAAAGATCTTTTTCTTTCTCCTTGAAGAACATGTATTGTAACAGCTGATTGATTATCCTCTGCTGTTGAAAATACTTGACTATGTTTAGTTGGAATAGTGGTATTTTTTGAAATTAATTTTGTCATAACACCACCCATAGTTTCTATACCTAATGATAATGGTGTAACATCTAATAATAATACATCTTTTACATCACCAGATAATACTCCTCCTTGAACAGCTGCACCTACAGCTACTGCTTCATCAGGATTTACATCTTTTCTTGGTTCTTTTCCAAAAAATTCAGCTACTTTTTTTTGAACCATTGGCATACGAGTTTGACCACCAACTAATATTATATCATTAATATCTTTAATATCTAATTTTGCATCTTTCAAAGCTAATTTCAATGGTTTAATAGATTTTATAATTAGATCTTCTACTAATGATTCTAATTTAGCTCTAGTAACTTTAATATTTAAATGTTTTGGTCCTGTAGAATCAGCTGTTATGTAAGGTAAATTGACCTCGGTTTGTTTTGTAGATGATAATTCTATTTTAGCTTTTTCTGCTGATTCTTTTAAACGTTGCATAGCTAAAGAATCATTTCTTAAATCCATTCCTTGATCTTTATTAAATTCTGATACTAAATAATTTATTAATCTGCTATCAAAGTCTTCTCCTCCTAAATGAGTATCTCCATTTGTTGCTAACACTTCGAATGTTTGTTCTTTATCAACATCATCTATTTCGATTATTGAAATATCAAAAGTACCACCACCTAAATCATAAACAGCTATTGTTCTATTTCCTTTTCCTTTATCTAAACCATACGCTAATGCAGCAGCTGTAGGTTCATTAATTATTCTTTTAACTTCTAAGCCTGCTATTCTTCCAGCATCTTTAGTAGCTTGTCTTTGTGTATCATTAAAATATGCAGGAACAGTTATAACTGCTTCAACTATTTTTTCTCCTGAATATTCTTCTGCAGTTTTTTTCATTTTTTTTAATACTTCTGCTGATATCTGAGGTGGAGATATTTTTTCATTTTTTACGTTTAACCATGCGTCACCATTATTAGATTCTACAATATCATATGGCATGATTTTTATATCTCTTTGAACTTCCTCATCAGTAAATCTTCTACCAATTAATCTTTTAATAGCAAAAAGAGTATTTTTTGGATTTGTTATAGCTTGTCTTTTTGCTGGTTGTCCTACTAATATCTCTCCTTTAGTCGTATATGCTATAATTGACGGAGTAGTGCGTTCTCCTTCAGAATTTTCTAATACTTTTGCTTTTTTACCGTCCATAATAGCAACACAAGAATTAGTAGTACCTAAATCTATACCTATAATTTTACCCATGTACTTTCTCCTAAAAAAGTAAAATTTAAAATATAATAATATTTTTTTTTTTGTTTTTTATCTGTTATAATTTTTATTGTTTTTTTTATATTTTTGATGTTAATTTCTTTTATTATTTTTTAATATAATTAAATAAATGGGGAGCTTGTTGATTTTGATCAAGTTGTTAGATAAAAATAAATATAAAATATCTAATTTCTTGTCATAAATACAATATATATTTATTACTAATTAATATTTTGTTTTTTTACAAAAATAATTATATTTTATAAAATTAAATTTTGCCAATCATTTACTATAATTAATTAATTACATATATTATAATATATATATATATAAAAAGATATTACAACTATAAATATATCAATATTTATTAATAAATATTATTTTATTTAATTTTTAATTAGGAAATATTATGTATGATTTTTTTGACAATGAAGTAATTCAGTTTATATTATACATTTTTTTCTCTTTTATTGTTTGCATTATAATGGTTACAGGTGGATATTTATTAGGAGGAAAATCTTTAGAATCTAAAAATAAAAATCTACCTTTTGAATCTGGCGTAAAATCTACAGGAAATACGAAAATAAAATTTGGATTTAATTTTTATTTAATAGCTATATTATTTGTGATATTTGACATAGAATCTGTTTATTTGTATTCGTGGGTTGTATCTATAAGTGAATGTGGATGGGAAGGATTTATAGAAGCACTATTTTTCGTTTTTCTTTTATTTATTAGCTTAATATATTTAATAAAATTAAAGATTTTAAAATAAAAAATTATTAAGATATTTTTTTTTTATATAAGGGTTACTTATGAGTTATACTTTTACAAAAATTAAAATAAATAACAAAAATAAAAAAAATAAAAAAAAAAAAATATTGAATAATTATTTTCAAGAAAGTACTCAAAAAAATATTTTTTTTTGTAAATTAAAGTCAATATTACATAATATAGTTAATTGGGGAAGAAAAAATTCTATTTGGCCATATAACTTTGGTTTATCATGCTGTTATGTAGAAATGGTTACTTCATTTACTTCGGTACATGATGTTTCTAGGTTTGGATCAGAAGTTCTAAGAGCTTCTCCTCGACAAGCTGACCTTATGGTAATAGCTGGAACTCCTTTTATAAAAATGGCACCAATAATTAAACGTTTATATGATCAAATGTTAGAACCTAAATGGGTTATTTCAATGGGATCATGTGCTAATTCAGGTGGTATGTACGATGTTTATTCTGTAGTTCAAGGAATAGATAAAATTTTACCCGTAGATATATATATTCCTGGGTGTCCTCCTAGACCTGAAGCTTATATGCAAGCATTAATGTTATTGCAAAAAAGTATTGGTAAAGAAAAACGTCCTTTATCTTGGATAATTGGAGATCAAAAAATATATAAATATAATTTTAAATCTGAAAAAGAAAGAAAAAGTTTTAAAAGAATGTCTATTACAAAAATATAAATAATAAAATATTATATGTGTTTTATTTATTAATTTTTAAGAGATACAAATTTAATGACAATTGCAAATAACAACAAATGCAAAAATGTTAATATTTTTCACGACTCAATTATAAAAAAACTATTATCTTACTACGGAAAAAATAATTTTTTTATACAAAACACCAAGATAGGTTCACCTGTTATTTGGATAAAATCTAAAAATTTGATAAAAATAGTAAATTTTTTAATCAAAGTAAAAAAACCTTATATAATGTTGTTCGATTTACATGGATGTGATGAAAGAGTTAGAAACAATAACAAAGAATTACCACTTGCTGATTTTTCTGTTTTTTATCACCTAATATCTATAGAAAGAAATAAAGATATAATATTAAAAGTAGCATTATTTGAAAATAAATTATTTTTACCTACTTTAACTAATATATTTCCTAATGCTAATTGGTATGAAAGAGAAGTGTGGGATATGTACGGCATATCTTTTGATAATCATCCTAATTTAACTCGTATTTTAATGCCAAAATATTGGAAAGGTCATCCTTTAAGAAAAGATTATCCATCTAGAGCAACAGATTCTCAACTATATTTTTTAAACAAAAATAAAGAAAAAAAAGAAATGGATGATTTAAAATTTTCTCCAAAGTTATATGGTATGAATGTAAAAAATAAAAGTAATGATTTCATGTTTTTAAATTTTGGACCTAATCATCCTTCTGCTCATGGAGCTTTTAGAATTATATTGCAATTAAACGGAGAACAAATAGTAGATTGTGTTCCTGATATAGGATACCATCATAGAGGAGCAGAAAAAATAGCTGAAAGGCAATCTTGGCATAATTATATTCCATATACAGATAGAATAGAATATTTAGGTGGATGTATTAACGAAATGCCATATATTTTAGCTGTAGAGAAATTAGCAGGAATAGAAGTTTCTGATAGAATAAAATATATAAGAGTTATGCTTTCAGAATTGTTTCGTATAAATAGTCATTTGCTATATATTTCTACTTTTATTCAAGATGTAGGAAATATGACTCCTGTTTTTTTAGCTTTCACAGATCGTCAAAAAATTTATGATATTATAGAGTTAATCACCGGATTTAGAATGCATCCAGCTTGGTTTAGAATAGGAGGGTTAGCAAATGATTTGCCAAAAAAATGGGATCTATATTTAAAAGAATTTTTGAAATGGATTCCTAAAAGACTTGAGTTATATAGAAAATCTTCATTAGAAAACAGTATATTAATTAATAGGTCTAAAAACATCGCTTGTTATGATAAAAATGAAGCTATTAAATGGGGAATAACAGGAGCTGGATTAAGAGCTACTGGAGTTAACATAGATATAAGAAAGTGGAGACCTTATTCAGGATATGAATATTTTGATTTTGATGTTCCATTAGGAAATGGTATAAGTGATGCATATAATAGAGTTATGTTAAAATTTGAAGAAATTTATCAAAGTATAAATATTTTAGGCCAGTGTTTAAAAAATATGCCTGAAGGACCTTATAAAATGGATCATCCTTTAACAACTCCTCCAATAAAAAAATTAAGTTTAAAACATATTGAAACACTTATTAATCATTTTTTAAATGTTTCCTGGGGGCCTGTAATACCTTCTAATGAATCTTTTCAAATGATAGAAGCAACGAAAGGTATTAATAGTTACTATTTAATTAGTGATGGAAATACAAACAGCTACAGAACTAGAATAAGAACACCAAGTTTTCCTCACTTACAACAAATACCATCTGTTATTAAAAATAATTTTTTATCTGATTTAATTGTTTATTTAGGAAGTATTGATTTTGTGATGTCTGATGTGGATCGTTAAATATGTATAGTAAAATAAAAAAAAATAATCATAATTTAAATGAAAAAGAAATAAAATTTATAAAAAATGAAAAAAAAAAATATTTACATTCAAGATCTGCAATTATAGAAATATTAAAATTTATTCAAAAAAAAAGAGGCTGGATAAGTAAAAAAAATATTATTGAAATTTCTAATATTTTAAAAATTAGTGCATGTGATATTGAAGGTGTGGCTACTTTTTATAGTAATATTTTTAGAAAGCCTGTAGGACGTAACATTATAAAATATTGCGATAGTGTTGTATGTTATATAAATAATTATGATTTAATAGTAAAAAAAATATATAAAATTTTAAAAATAAAAAAAGGAGAAACTACTAATGATGATAACTTTACTTTATTACCTGTGTGTTGTTTAGGAAAATGTGATAAAGGTCCTGTGATAATGATTAATAATAAAATATATTCTAATGTAACTACTGACTCAATAATAAAAATAATCGAGTTTTATAAATGAATAATATTAAAAAAGATCAAGAATGTTATCCTTTAACTTGGATGTTTAGAAAAGATAAAAAAACAGTATGGTTGAAAGAATATGAAAATAACAATGGTTATAATGCTGCTAATAAATCTGTTAAAAATATGCAATCAAATGAAATTATATCACTTATTAAAGATGCAGGATTAAAAGGTAGAGGAGGAGCTGGTTTTCCTACTGGAATTAAATGGGATTTAATAAATAAAGATGATATAAAATCACAAAAATATTTGCTATGTAATGCTGATGAAATGGAACCAGGAACATATAAAGATAGATTTTTATTAGAAAATGTTCCTCATCAGTTAATTGAAGGTATGATAATAGCAGCTTTTGCAATTACAGCTAACTGTGGATATATTTTTTTACGAGGAGAATACATTAATATTGAAAAAATAGTTAAAAAAGCTATATGTGAAGCTTATAGTAAAAAATATTTAGGAAAAAATATTTTTAATAGTAGTTTTAGTTTTGATTTGTTTTTACATACAGGTGCTGGTAGATATATTTGTGGAGAAGAAACAGCATTAATAAATTCTTTAGAAGGTCGTCGTGCTAATCCAAGAAGCAAACCTCCATTTCCAGCACATTCAGGTTTATGGGGTTATCCAACTTGTGTTAATAATGTAGAAACATTATATAATGTGGCTCCAATAATATCAAATGGTAGTAATTGGTATAAAAAATTATCTAAAAGTAATGTAGATTTTGGCACAAAGTTAATGGGATTTTCAGGAAAAGTAAACAATCCTGGTGTTTGGGAATTACCTTTTGGTATAACTGCAAGAGAAATATTAGAAGATTATGCTGGTGGTATGAAAAAAGGATTTAAATTGAAAGCCTGGCAGCCTGGAGGAGCAAGTACAGATTTTTTGTTACCTGAGGATTTAGATGTATGTATGGATTTTTTTAGTGTAAAAAATAAAGGAAGTAGATTAGGCACAGCTTTGTCTATGGCTGTTGATGATAAAACAAATATTGTCTCTTTATTATTAAATATAGAAACTTTTTTTGCTAGAGAATCATGTGGTTTATGTACTCCATGTCGAGATGGTTTGCCTTGGATTGTAAAAATATTAAAAAAAATAAAAAGAGGTAAAGGAGAAAAAAGAGATATAAAAATATTATATGAATTATGTACACAACTTGGTCCTGGAAAAACTTTTTGTTCTCATGCTCCGGGTGCTATGGAACCTTTACAAAGTGCTTTAAATTTGTTCAAATATGATTTTAAAGTTAAAAAAAATAAAAATTCTAAAAAGAAAACTAATTTACGTATAGATATTAAATATGATAAATGAAAAACATTATTTTATTTTTTAGTAATGCATACAATTTATGTTAATAATTATTTAATAATACAGAAGAAATAATTAATTATGATTAATATATATATTGATAAAAAAAAATATAAAGTAAAAAAAAATATTAATTTGTTGCAAGCATGTTTATCTCATTCAATAGATATACCATATTTTTGCTGGCATCCAAAATTAGGAAGTATAGGATCATGTAGACAATGTGCTGTTAAGATATATGAAGATAAAAATGACGATGTTGGTAAACTTATAATGTCTTGTATGACTCCAGTAAAAAATAATCAAATTATTTCGACAAATGATAAGGAATCAAAAAAATTTAGAAAAATGATAATAGAATTATTAATGACTAATCATCCTCACGATTGTCCTATTTGTGAAGAAGGTGGTAATTGTCATTTGCAAGATATGACTGTAATGACACAACATAATGTTAGACGTTACAAATTTTCAAAAAAGCATTATAAAAGTCAGTTTTTAGGATCTTTCATATCTCATGAAATGAACCGTTGTATATCTTGTTATAGATGTGTAAGATTTTATAACGATTATGCAGGAGGAAAAGATTTTGGAGTGTATGGTATAAGTAATAATTTATATTTTGGACGCATACAATCTGGAACTTTAGAAAGCGAGTTTTCAGGTAATTTAATAGAAATATGTCCAACTGGTGTTTTTACAGACAAAGTTCATTCAAAAAAATATAATAGAAAATGGGACATGCAAAATGCACCTAGTATTTGTCAACATTGCAGTATTGGATGTAATTTGATTATAGGTGAACGTTATGGTGAATTACGCAAAATAGATAATAGATATAATACATATATTAATAAATATTTTATATGTGATTTAGGTCGTTTTGGTTATGGTTATAATAATTTACACAATAGACCTTTCATTCCAATTTTTAATCATAAAAAAAAAAATAAAAAGTTAGATATAAAAACTGCTATAAAATATGCTTCAAAAATTATCAATACATCATCTAATGTTATTGGTATAGGATCATCTAGAACTAGCATTGAAAATAATTTCGCGTTATATTCTATGGTTGGAAAAAAAAATTTTTCCACTGGTATATCTGAAAAATATAATAAATCTATAAAATTAATAATTGAAACGTTTAAAAAAAGTAATTTAGATATACCATCGATTTCGGACATAGAAAAATCTGATTTAATATTAATATTAGGAGAAAATGTTTCACAAACTGCTCCAATTATTTCCTTAGCTATAAGACAGGCTGTAAAAAATAATAATTTTAATAAAAAAAACAAAAACAATATTTATTCGTGGCAATTTGATGCAATTAAAAATATTAATCAAAATTTAAAAAGTAATCTTTTTATTACTAATGTAACACCTACAGGATTAGATGATGTATCTAAATATAAATATTTTGATTCAATAGAAAAACAATGTATATTTGCATGTAATATAGCTAATAATATAAATAAAACTTTTCCTAAAATTAAAAATTTTAACAAAAAATTATTAAAAATTACAAAAAAAATATCTAAAAAATTATTATTAGCTAAAAATCCTTTAATAATATCAGGTATTAGCTCTGGTAGTTTAAAATTAATAAAAAGTGCGATAAATATATCATATGCGTTAAAATCCAAAGGATCTTTTGTAAAAACCATAATATTACCTTTAGAATCTAATGATATTGGATTAGGATTAATAGGAGGAATTTCTTTGGATAAAGTTTTAGATAAATGTAAAAATAATTTAGTTGATACTATTATTATTATGGAAAATGATATTTACCGTTTTTTAACAAAAAAAAATGTAAATATTATTAAAAAAAATGTTAATAATATAATATTAATAGATCATCAGTTTACTAAAACTTCTAAAATATCTAATTTATTACTACCTTCTATGACATCTATAGAAAGTTCAGGAACTATAGTTAATTATGAAAGTAGACCTCAAAGATTTTTTAAAGTATATGAACCTAGTTTTTATGATAAAAATAAAAAACAATTAGAAGGATGGAGATGGATAGATAAAATAAAACAAAAAATTAATAATACGGGAAAAAGTTATATAAATATAGATAAAATAGTTGATTACTGTATTTCAGAAATTCCAATTTTAAAAAATATTAAATATGTTTCTCCAAAAGTAGATTTTAGAATATTTAATCAAAAAATAGCTCGTTCTCACATAAGATATAGTGGTAGAACTTCTATGATGTCTAATGTTTGTATACATGAAAAAAGTCAACCTGAAGATATTGACAGTATGTTTTCTTTTTCTACAGATGGTTTAAATAATATAAATTGCCAGACTGATCATATACCATTTGTTTGGTATCCAGGATGGAATTCTCCTCAATCAATAATTAAATATAAAAAAATATTTCATAATAATTTTCATAAAAAAAAAATAATATTATTTAAATATATAAATAATATTAAAAACTCGCCTTTTATTTTAAAAATAAAAGAACATAGTATAAAAAAATGGAAAATAATACCATATTATCTTTTGTTTGGTTGTCATTATTTAACACAACTTACAAAGATCATACGAGATAAAAATATTAAAGTTTATGGGATAATAAATAATTTAGATGGTATAAGATATGGGTTTTTAGAAGAAGAAAAAATAGAATTTACTTGTTTATCTGAAAATTTTTATTTTTATTGTCGTTATTCAAAATATATGAAACCTGGACATATAGGTTTGCCTTTAGGAATGAAACATATTCCATTATCTTTGTCTATGAAATTTGCTAGCGATTTAAGGAAAAAATTATGATAAAAAATATTTTTAATGAATTTAGTTTCATTCATGTAATGAAGCCATTACTTTTTTTGTTCTCAATAATTTTTTTTGCTTCTTCATTAAGTTTTGTAGAAAGAAGATTATTAGCATTATTTCAAAATAGATATGGTCCTAATCGTGTAGGTTGGAATGGTTGTTTGCAAATATTAGCTGACACAATAAAAATGTTTTTTAAAGAAGACTGGATACCACCTTTCTCACATAAATTTTTTTTTGTTATTTCTCCTATAATATCTTTTATATCTTTGTTATTAGTTGTTGCTATTATACCATTTTCTACTTCTTTTTTAATAATTAATTTAGATATAGGTATATTATTTTTTTTAATGATGTCTAGTTTGTCTGTATATTCTATATTGTTTTCAGGATGGTCAAGTAATAATAAATATTCTTTATTAGGAGCAATGAGAGCTGCAGCTCAAACTATTAGTTATGAAATATTTTTAGGTTTATCTTTAATGGGTGTTGTCGCACAAGCTAAATCTTTTAATATAATTGATATAATTAATAGTCAAAAAAATTTGTGGAACATTTTACCTCAATTTTTTGGTTTTATAGTTTTTTTTATATCATCTTTAGCATTATGTCATAGACATCCTTTTGATCAACCAGAAGCTGAACAAGAATTAGCTGATGGTTATCATATTGAATATTCAGGAATTAAATTTGGAATGTTTTTCATCGGTGAATATATTTCTATCATAGCAGTTTCTTCCTTAATGTCGTGTTTATTTTTAGCTGGAGGTAATAATTTTTTAGGTTTACCAAAATTTTTATGTTTTTCTTTGAAAACATTATTTTTTATATTTACTTTTATATTAATTAGGGCTTCTTTACCAAGACCTCGTTATGATAAAGTTATGTATTTTGGATGGAAAATATTATTACCAATAACTTTGTTTAATTTATTGATTACTGCTTTTTTTATTTTAAATTAGCTTAAAAGGAGTATTTATGTTTTTTTATAATATTATTCGTTATTTTTTTAGTAATATAAAAAGTATGTTTATTGTATTTATGAACATTTTTTCTAAAAGAGAAACACTATTATATCCTGAAAAAAAAGTAAATATTCCTCCAAGATATCGTGGTAGAATAATTTTAACAAGAGATTCTAATGGTGAAGAAAGATGTGTTTCTTGTGGATTATGTGCAGTAGTGTGTCCTGTAGGTTGTATTTCTTTGCAAAAGAAAGAAGGAAAAAATGGTCGATGGTATCCAAAATTTTTTAGAATTAATTTTTCAAGATGTATATTTTGTGGTTTATGTGAAGAATCTTGTCCAACAACTGCTATCCAAATGACTAGAGATTTTGAAATGAGCGAATATAAAAGAACAGATTTAGTATATGAAAAAAAAGATTTATTGATTTCAGGTCCAGGAAAAAATCATAAATATAATTTTTATGAAAAATCAGGAAAAATAAATATATTTAAAAAAAACAATAAAAATATCAAAAGAAAAATTGTAGATACAAAAAAAATATTACCATAAATATATTTTGTTAATAAGGATTTATAATGAATTTTATTTTTTATTTTTGTAGCTTGATAGCTATTTTAACAACTTTTTTAACTATATTTCAAAAAAAATTGATAAATTCGTTATTATTTTTTTTAATATCTTTAATTGCAACTTCAGGTATTTTTTTTTCATTAGGTTCTTATTTTTCTGGGTCTTTAGAGATCATTATATATGCTGGAGCAATAATGATATTGTTTGTTTTTGTAATAATGATGTTAAATATTGAGCAAAAAAAAATTATAAAAAAAAAATTTTTTGAAAAAATAAAAAAATATGTTTTACCTTCTTTAATATCTTTGATTTTACTAATTTTTTTTGTTTGTATCATAAGAAAATCATTAAACAACGAACAAATTTTATTTAATAAATTTGACATTAAAAATGTAGGAGAAAAATTATTTGGTCCTTACATATTATTAGTAGAATTGTCTTCCTTATTAATTTTATCTGCTTTAATAATCGCAATACATTTTATTCATCATGAAGAAAAAGTACGATAAAAATTTCTATATATCAACAATAAAAAATTAAGGAAAAAATATATGATTCCTTTGTCTCATGGTTTAATAGTTTCATCTATATTGTTTTTTTTAGGATTAACATCTTTAGTGCTACATAAAAATTTGATATTTATTATAATAAGTTTAGAAATTATGATAAATGCGGTTATTACATCATTTATAATTTCAGGAAGTTATTGGTTTTCAATAGATGGACAAATATTTTATATATTGATAATTACTTTTGCATCTGTGGAAACAACAATATTATTATCATTATTAATAAAGAATTATCGTTTTAATCAAACATTAAATATCGATAAATTGAGTGAGACAAATTAATGAGTATTATGCATTTAATTATTTTTTTTCCATTAATTGGATCTTTGATATTGGGTTTTTTTGGTAATTTTTTTTCTAGGTTTTTTTCAGCATTAATTGGAAATATATTAGTTTTTTTTTCGTTTTTTTTATCTTGTTTTTTAAGCTACGTTTTTTTAAATTCTACTAATAAAGAATTAATAGTAAAATTGTGGAATTGGGTTAACATCAATAATTTTAAAATAGAATGCAATTTGTTATTGGATAATTTATCGCTGATAATGATATTATTAATTACAGGTGTAGGATCGTTAATTAATTTATTTTCTATTTGGTATATTAAAAAAAATAAAGATTACTATAGATTCTTTTTTTATACTAATTTATTTATAACTAATATGGTTATTTTAGTATTATCTAATAATATAATATTGATGTATTTAGGATGGGAAGGAGTTGGATTGTGTTCATATTTATTAATAAGTTTTTATTATAAAAAATCTAAAAATATATATTGTGCTATGAAATCATTTATCATGACACGAATAGGTGACATATTTTTAATATTATCTTTTATTATGATTTATTATAATTTTAACACTTTGAGTTTTCACGACATATCAAAGTTAAATTTTAATTCTATAGACAAAATTAAAAATATAAATGTGTTATATTTAATAAATATATTTTTACTTTTAGGATCTTCAAGTAAATCTGCTCAAATACCAATACATACATGGTTAACGGATGCTATGGTTGGTCCTACAACAGCTTCTGCTTTAATACATGCAGCAACCATGGTTACTGCTGGTGTTTATTTATTATTAAGAACTAAATATTTGTTGTTATTAACACCATCATTAATGTTTTTATTAAGTATAACTTCTATTATTACTATTTTAATATCTTCATTATTTGCATTATTTAAAAAAAATATAAAAAAAATATTAGCGTATTCTACTATAAGTCAATTAGGATATATGTTTCTTTCAATTAGTATTGGATCTTATAACACAGCTATATTTCATTTAGTTACACATGCTTTTTTTAAAGCTCTTCTTTTTCTTTCTTCTGGATCTATTATATTAAGTTGTAATGGCGAAAAAAATATTTATAAAATGGGTGGGTTAAAAAAAATATTACTTTCAGAATACTTATTTTTTTTAATTGGATCCTTGTCTTTAGTTTCATTTCCTTTTATAACTTCCAGTTTTTATAGTAAAGGATTAATTTTATTTAATATATTCCAGAAAAATGTTTATTTATTTTTGTTTTCTATATTAGGTGCATTTATAACTGTTTTATATACTTGTCGTATGTTTTTTTTAATTTTTTACAATAAACCAAAAATTGGCAATATTAAAATAATAAAAAAAAATGTAAATTATTATTTACCATTATCTTTTCTTTCGTTTTTTTCTATTATTATAGGTAAAATAGTCGAATTAATTTTTAATAAAAATTTTTTTATACAAAAAATAAACGATAAAAATAATTTAATATTAATTTTTATAGAAATAATTATTTTATTTTTTGGAATATTGATATCTATTAATATATGGACCAACAAAAAAAAATTTTATCAAAAACAAAATATGAATATTATTTTTTTAAAAATTAAAAACTTTTTTTTAAATATTTTAAATTTAGATAAAATATATAAATTAATTTTTGTAAATAATTATTTTCATATAATATTTTTCTTGAAAAAATATTCAAGAGACTACCTATCAAAATTAATATTTTTATTTGTTTGCTTATCAAAAAAAATTTTATTAAAATTACAAAACGTTTATTTAAATTGGTATATATTATCCATTATAATAAGTTCATTTTTATTTATATTAACAATTATATTATATTAGCATATATCTATATTTTATTATAAATAAACAAACTAAGAGATTTATATAATTTATGTTTCTTCCATTATTAATTATTATACCTTTTATAGGAGGTATATTAGCTTGGCAATCAGAAAAAATAAATAAACGTTTTCCTTTTATTATATCTTTAATCACTATGTTTGTATTTTTAATAATATCAACCAAGATATTGTTGATTTTCTTAAAAACGTATAATTACAAAAATGAATATCCTTATTGGTTTATTGAATATAATCATAGTTGGATACCTAGATTTGGTATTAATTTACATTTTGGGTTAGATATTATATCATTAATAATGATATTATTAACTAATATTTTAAGTATAATATCTGTTATTGTTTCAAGACATGATAAAATTAAAAAAGTTGGCTTTTTTTATTTTAATTTAATGTTAATTATTTCTAGTGTAATAGGAATATTCATTTCAGTAGATTTATTTGCTTTTTTTTTATTTTGGGAAATTTTTTTGATACCTATATATTTTATGTTGATTATATGGGGGGAAAGTGGTTTAAAAAAACATAACAAAATTAATGTTGCAAATAAATTTTTTGTTTACGCTCAATTTTCTAGTTTTTTAATATTAATATCTATTATTTGTTTAGTGTGTCAATATTACAATATCAACAATGTTTTAACATTTGATTATAATAAATTAATAGAAACAAATTTTAATATTTATTTAGAATTTTTTATAACATTAATATTGTTTTTTGCATTTATAATTAAAATGCCTATCGTTCCTTTACATACCTGGTTAAAAGATTTTTTTTATTGTTCACCAAAATCTGGTTGTATAGATATTATTGGATTATTATCAAAAACAAGTGTATACGGTTTAATTAGATTTAATATATGTTTTTTTTCACATCATTATTTATTAATTTATTATCTAGCAATCTTTTTAGGTATGATGAGTATTATTTATGGTTCTTTGTTGGCTTGTTCTCAAAAAAATATTAAACATATAATAGCATATAGTTCTGTATCTCATATGGGGTTAATATTAATTGCTTTATATAGCAATAATTCTATATCTTATTATGGTCTAATATTACAAATAATATCTTCAAGTATTTCTACTTCAGCATTATGTATATTATCAGGATATATTTTTAATATAACTAAAAGTAGAAACATTTTAAAAATTAACTCTTTATCTTCACATGTAAAATATCTTCCAATTTTTTTTATGTTTTTTGTTTTATCTAATTTAAATTTTCCTGGAACTAGCAATTTTATATCAGAACTTTTAATATTATTTGGTTTATTTAAATCACATTATTATGTAGTAATTATGATTGCAACAACATTAATAATTACATCTATTTATTCTTTATCTATGTTCCATAACATATTTTACTTCGGTTCGCATAGTAAAATAGTTAAACATCATGATAACAAAATAAAAATTTCACAATATATTATATTGTTTGTTTTATCATTAATATCTTTATATATTGGTTTTTTTCCACAAAATATTTTAGATATTTCATTTTCGTTTATAAAAATCCTACATAACAAATTATTTTTTTAATAAAATTAACGGTGTAATATTAATAATGACAAAATTTATTTTTGAATATATTTATTGGTTACCATTCATATTTTTGATAGTTACTATTATTACAAATATGTTAACAATAATATTTTTACGTAAACATAATATTATTTATTATATAACTTTAATAGGATTGAAATTATCTTTTTTATCATTATTTTTTTTGATTAAAATAATTCCAGTCAATATGACAATATTACTAAAAATAAATATGTATAATATTTTTTATAGTGGTATAACGATTTTATCTAGTATTTTTATTGTTTATTTATCTTATGATTGGTTAAAAAAATTAGATATTAATAAAGAAGAGTTTTATTTATTAGTCTTAACTTCAACACTTGGATCTTTTGTTTTAATTAATGCAAATCATATGCTATCTTTATTTTTAGGTATAGAGTTAATATCTTTACCATCTTTTGGTTTAATAGGATATCTAGTTAAAGATAAAAAATCTATGGTTTCTTCATTAAAATATACAATATTGTCTTCTATTTCTTCAATATTTATATTATTTGGGATATCATTAATATATTCATATATGGGTACATTATCATTTGAAGAATTATATCAACAATTAATATTAATAAATAATTGTAAAATATTATTATTAGGTTGGATGTTATTTTTTATTGGATTTGCATTTAAATTATCTATTTTTCCTTTTCATTTATGGATTTCAGATATTTATGATAATTCTTCAATAATATCTATAATTATATTATCTACTATAAGCAAAATTCCATTTTTTAGTGTTTTAATTAAAATGTTTTTAAATACTTCATATTATATATATGACTATATGTATTATATATTTATTTTTACTTCCTTATTATCTATTTTATCTGGAAATTTAATGGCTTTATTTCAAAATAATATAAAAAAAATAATAGCTTATACTTCTATATCAAATATAGGATATGTATTAACTGTTTTTTTATGTAAAAATAAATTAAATTTATCATTAGAATGTTTATCTATATATTTTTTAAGTTATTTATTAAGTATTATTTCTATTTGCGGGTTATTATTAATTATAGATTTATATCAATTCAAAAATAAAAAAAACAAAAAACAAAACTTTTTTGTATTATCTCGTGGTTTATTTTGGAAACACCCTTTTTTTGCAATTATGATAACTTTCATTATATTATCTTTAGCTAGTTTCCCGCTAACATTTAATTTTATAGGAAAAATATATATATATATATTATTAGTTAAATCTAAATTATGGTTCTTGATATTTCCGATAATTATTAGTAATATCATGTTAATTTATTTTTGTTTAAATATTATCATTAATTTATATTCACATAATAATTCGTTTAAAAAAATATTAAAAAAAAATTATTTATGTAATAAATTAGGAATTATTACAATATTATCTACTTTTTTTAGTATTACATTAGGTTTATATCCACAATTAATTATTGATATAATACAATATATTAATTGTAAAATTTTTTAGTTTAAAATATAAAAAATATATGCCAGAATTACCTGAAGTAGAAGTTATATGTAATGATTTAAAAAGAAAAATTTTAAATAAAAAAATTATAAAAACTTGTATTAGAACAAATAAATTAAGATTCAAGGTATCTTCTAAATTTTATAAATTAAATAATGTTTTAATATTAAAAATTCGTCGTTATGCTAAATATATATTGTTAAAATTGAGTGAAGGTTATATTTTAATTCATTTAGGAATTTCAGGTACTTTAAATATTATGTCACAAAAAAAACATATCAAATTCAATAAACATGATCATATAGATTTATATATTAATAAAAAATATATATTAAGATACAATGATCCTAGAAAATTTGGTTTTTGGTTGTTTTTTTTTAAAATATCATCTATTAAATTTTTAAAAAAACTTGGTCCTGAACCATTAAGTGATAATTTAAATTATATAAATCTTTATAAATCAATTAGAAATAAAAAAATATGTATAAAAAATTATTTAATGAATCAAAAATATATATCTGGTATAGGTAACATTTATGCTAATGAGATATTGTTTTCTTCAAAAATATTACCATATCGCGCTTCTAAATCTTTAAATATTGAAGAAACAAAAAAACTAGTCAAATATATAAAAAAAATATTGTTAAAATCTATTGATAAAGGAGGAACTTCTATTAGAAATTTTAAAAATATTTTCCAAATAAAAGGTAAATATCAAAAACACTTGAATGTATATGGTAAAACAGGAAAACCATGTATAAATTGTAAAAAAAGTATTTTAAACATCATACAATCTAATAGAAAAAGTTTTTTTTGTGCAAAATGTCAGTTATAAATGTACATAATTTAATTTATTTATATAAATTAAATTATAAAATTAATTTAAAAAAAAATGTAATTTAAAATTAAGAAATCATATATGTTAAACATATTAATATTTTATAAAAACTAAGGTAACAAAATTTTGTATAAATCTAAACCTAATATAAATTCTTCATTAAATTATTGGTTAAATTATATTACTTCAATACAAAAAGATTGTTTTTATTCAAATTTTGGTTTAATTTATAAATTATCCATAAAATATAATTTAAATAAATTAGATGCTACCATAATAGTTGTTTCAGGAACTAATGCAAAAGGTAGTACTTGTAATATATTGGAAAAATTATTATCATCTTTTGGATACAAAGTAGGTTTATATACCTCTCCTCATTTAATAAAATATACAGAAAGATTAAAAATTAATGGATGTTATCTATCAGATATAAAACATATACATGCACTTACATATATCAATTATATTAGAAAAAATATAAGATTAACTTACTTTGAATTTTCGACATTATCTATATTATATTTATTAAAACAATATAAATTAGATTTTATAATATTAGAAGTAGGTCTTGGTGGTCGTTTAGATGCAACTAATATAATTGATTCTGATATTTCTATTATTACAAATATTGATTTAGATCATACTAAATTATTAGGAAGTAATAGAGAAAGTATATCATTAGAAAAAGCAGGTATATTCCGTAACTTTAAAAAATCAATTATTGGTGAAACTAATATACCAAAAAATATATATAAAATAGCACAATATAAAAACACTATTTTAATTAGGAATAAACATGAATGGTTGTATAACAATACAAAACATTTTTGGAGTTATCATGACATACAAGGTTCAATAAGTAATTTACCATATAATGTCAATGCTTCTTGTAAGAGTTTTTCTATAGCTATATCAACAATTAGAAATTTAAACATAATTTATAATATAAATAAAATTAAAAAAATTGTTAAAGATTTCCATTTTCCAGGAAGATTTAATATTATATCTAAAAATCCAAAAATTATTTTGGATGTAACTCATAATCCAAATGGATCTAATTATTTATTCAAAAAATTGTCTTATTTATCAATTAAAGGAAAATTATATATTTTAATTGGAATGTTAAAAGACAAAAACATAGAGAAAACTATTTTCCCATTTATTTCAATTACTGATATTTGGTATTGTGTTTCTCTAAATACTATTAGAGGATCTAAAGCATATCAAATTGCTAAATATTTAAATAAAAATACTTACTATATGTTTGATGATATTAAAAAAGCTTATAATAGCGTATGTAAAAAGGCTAAAAAAAAAGATACAATATTAGTTTTTGGTTCTTTTTTTTTAATATCTGAAATTATAAAAATAAATAATATAAATATTTTATGAAATAAATATTAATAAAATAAGTGTTATAGTATTAAAAATAATTTTATTATAATATTTTATATTTTTAATTACTTTAATATTATATATTTTTTTTTTGGAAATTTGTTTATGACTTCTATAGATTATTTAATTACAATCATTTTAATTTTATCTACCTTAATAAGTTTTATTAGAGGATTTTGTAAAGAAGTTTTATCAATTATTTTTTTTATTTTGGTTATTAGTATATCATATGAATATTATTACAAATTTTATAATTTGTTTTCTATTATACAAAACGATACAATAAGACGCGTAACAACTTATGGTTTTTTATTTTTTTTAATATTAATATCTGAGTCTAACTTTAATAAATTAATCAGTTATTTTATAAATAAAATAAATGTATCTTATTTAGATAAAATATTAGGATTGATTTTTGGTTTTATACGAGGAATTGTATTAAATGTTCTATTAGTATTTTTTATAAATTTTTTATCTTTATTTCCTTATTATAATTAAATATATTTTTATATTTTAAAAATATTTTATTATATATATATAATTTATCACATTAGTAAATTTTGTAAAATTGCTAATGTTGATAAAAAATAACTTTTTTATTCAAACATAGCTGATATAGATTCCTCATTACTTATACGTCTTATTGCTTCTGCTAACATTCCAGACAAAGTTAAAGTTCTTATATTTTTCAGTTTTGTTATACTTTTAGATAAAGGTATAGAATCACAAACTACTACTTCATTAATAACTGATTTTTTAATATATTCAGATGCATTTCCAGAAAAAACAGGATGAGTTGCATACACAAATACTCTTTTTGCTCCATTATCTTTTAACGCTTCAGCTGCTTTACAAATAGTTAATCCAGTGTCAATCATATCATCTACTAATATACAATCTCTATTATTAACATCTCCTATGATATTCATGACTTGAGAAACATTATATATAGGCCTTCTTTTGTCTATGATAGCCATATCTGTATCGTGCAGTAATTTAGCAATAGCTCTAGCACGAACAACACCACCTATATCTGGAGATACTATTATTGGATTATCCCATTTTTTTTTAATCATATCTTCTAATAAAATTTTACTTCCAAAAACATTATCCACAGGAACATCAAAAAAACCTTGTATTTGTTCAGCATGTAAATCTACAGTTAAAACTCTATCTACACCTATTCTAGATAAAAAATCTGCTACTATCTTTGCTGTAATAGGTACTCTTGTAGATCTAACACGTCTATCTTGTCTGGCATAACCGAAATATGGAATAACAGCAGTAATTCTTCCTGCAGAAGCTCTTTTCAAAGCATCAACCATAACTATTAATTCCATTAAATTATCATTAGTTGGTGAGCAAGTAGATTGTATGATAAATATATCTCCTCCTCTAACATTTTCATTAATTTGTACGCTAATTTCTCCATCGCTAAAACGTCCAACAAAAGCTGATCCTAATTTTGTATATAATCTATTTGCAATTAACTTAGCTAATTTAGGTGTAGCATTACATGTAAATAATTTTATATAAGTCAATTTTATAACCTTATTAAATAATTTATTTTTTATTATATATTATTTTTAATATATAATATTAAAAATATTAAAAAAAATTTATATAATTATATATATATATATTATTAAAAACAAATTTTTAATAAATTAATTATATTTAATATTGTATTAATATGATATGATTATATAAAATATTCATAAATATAATTAATATATATTAATACATTATTTTATTTTTATTATTTTATTTAATTTGAAAAATAATATATTAATTTATATATTAGTAAAACATATTAATTATATTTTTTATAAAAATTTAAATGTAAAATAAATTATAAAAATATGAATAATTATATTATTTTAAAACTAAAAGCTATATCAAAAAGATATAAAAAATTAGAATATTTATTAAGCAAAGGTAAAATAATTGCAAATAATAGTGTTTTTCTTAATTTTTCTAAAGAATATTCTAAATTATCTGTTATTATTAAATATTTTACTAAATGGAAAAAAAACAAAAAAGATATTAAAAATTTACTTTTATTATTAAATGATAAAGATGTATCAGAATTAGCAAAACAAGATTTAAAAATATGTTTAAAAAAAAAGAATGAGATAGAAAAAAAAATTAAATCACTTTTGGTTCCAAAAGATGTAAATGACAAACATAGTTGTCTTATTGAAATAAGAGCTGGTACAGGAGGAACAGAAGCTGCTATTTTTGCTAGTGATTTATTTAAAATGTATATAAAATATACAGAACTAAGAAAATGGAAATATGAAGTTATGAGTAGATCAGAAATAGAACATGGAGGATTTAAAGAAATAATTATTAAAATAGTAGGAAAATATGCTTCTGGAGATATGAAATTTGAATCAGGAGGTCACAGAGTTCAAAGAGTTCCATTAACTGAATCTCAAGGTAGAGTACATACTTCAACATGCACAGTAGCTGTTATGCCTGTTTTACCTAAAGAAAAAAGACCTAAAATAAATTCTTCAGACTTAAAAATAGATACTTTTAGATCTTCTGGAGCTGGAGGACAACATGTAAATACTACTGATTCTGCAATTAGAATTACTCATTTACCGACAAACATTGTCGTTGAATGTCAAGATGAAAGATCTCAACATAAAAATAAAGCTAAAGCTTTATTGATTTTATCAGCTCGTATTTATGCAAAACATATTGCTGAAATAAACAAAAAAAATGCATGTTTAAGAAAAAATTTACTTGGAAGTGGAGATAGATCTGACAGAAACAGGACATATAATTTTCCTCAAAATAGAGTCACTGATCATAGGATTAATTTAACTTTATATCGTTTAGATGAAATTATGAATGGTAATTTAGATATATTGATTAAACCTATAATTGAAAAACATAACTCTGAATTATTTAAAAACATATTTAATTTAAACAATATATGAAAATATATGAGTGGTTAAATACTAATATAAAAAAAATTTCTTTTTCTTCTAATTCTAAATATGATGCAGAATTAATATTGTCTACAGTATTAAAGAAATCATTAGGATGGATTTTAGCCTTTAGTGAAGAACAAATACCTAAAAAAAAAATTATTAAGTTAAATAATATAATAGATGAATATATAAAAGGCAAACCTTTATATTACTTAATAAATAAAATATTTTTTTTTTCTTTAACATTTAAAATAAATAAAAATACTATGATTCCTAGATTGGATACAGAATTAATTTTAGATAAGATATTATTTAAAATTAAAGGAAAACAAGAAATATTAGAATTAGGTACAGGATGTGGAGTTATAGCATTAACTATAGCACATTTAAAAAAAGAATGTTTTATTACTGCTATCGATTACAGTAAAAAAGCATTAGATGTTGCTATTTTTAATGCAAAAAAATTAAAAATAAAAAATGTATTATTTTTTTATAGTAATTGGTTTACTAATGTTAAAAAAAAATTTAATTTTATTATAAGTAATCCTCCATATATTTGTATAAATGATATTCATTTAATACAAGGAGATTTATTATTTGAACCATTACATGCTTTAGTTTCTGAAAAACATGGATTGCAAGATATCACTTACATCATTAATAATTCATCAAAATATTTGTATAATGGAGGATGGTTATTTATAGAACATGCTTATAATCAAAAATATGTTGTTAAAAAGTTATTTGATAATAATAATTTTTCAAATATTTGCACATATAAAGATTATGGAGGTAACGATCGTGTAACTATAGGTCAAAAAATAAATTATTAATTTTTATTACATAGTTAATTAAAATATGTTACATTAAAAAATAATAAAAATTTTTACATGTTTTTTATTTATAAAATTAAAAACAAGTTATTTAATTGATGCTCTATATGAAATATACCACTAATATAAATTTTTCTAATTTAACAGTTAGCGAATCTATCATTGAAACATTTAAATTTATAAAATCTGATTTTTCTAAAAAATATGTCTTAAAAAAATTAAATATTTTAGTAAATAAAGCAAAAGTAATTATAAATAAAGAAAATACAGAATATTTAAAAATAAAAAAATTATTATATTTATTTTATAATAAGTGGAATTTTAAAGAAGCTAAAGGTATATATAATCTTTCTGATGTTATTTGGTTAGATAATGTTTTGAAAAATAAAAATGGTACAGGAATATCGTTAGGTATATTATTATTACATATAGCAAATAAATTATCTCTTAATCTTATGCCTGTAATCTTTCCTACACAACTTATTTTAAAATATCAGTCACCTAATGGTAAAATATGGTTGATAAATCCATTTAATGGTGAGACATTGGATAAGCATATATTAAAATCTTTTTTAAAAGGAAATATCAGCATTAATTCTAAACTATATTTAGATTATTTAAATGAAGCAGATAATGTTTTGCTTATAATAAAAATATTAGATACATTAAAATCTTCTCTTATTGAAGAAAAAAAAATGGAATTGGCTTTAAATGTAAGTAATTTTTTATTACAAATAGATCCTACTAATCCTTACGAAATTCGTGATAGAGGTTTGATATATTCACAATTAGATTGTGATCATGTTGCTTTAAATGACTTAATGTATTTTATAGAAAACTGTCCTGATGATCCTATTAGTGAAATAATAAAATTTCAAATATATTCTATGGAATATAAAAAATTAACTTTACATTAGATATTCATAAATATATTTTTTATAATTTATAAAATAATATTTTTAAATTTATTAATTATTTAAAATCTTAAAATAAATAAGATCTCATGCATAAATACTATTTATTATATGTATTAATACATGAGGTATTATGTATTTTGTGAGATATTATTATTTTTTTATATTTAAATTAATTGGCATATCTCTTTTATGCAAAGTTTTTAAATATAATTTTTCAATTATTGTTTTTTTTTTATTAGAAATAAATTTATTTTCTAAATACGAATCAATATCTTCATAACTAACTCCTAAAGCTTCTTCATCTGTAATATTAGGTTTTTCTTCTTCTAAATCAGCTATTGGTATTTTTGTGTATATTTTTTTTGAACATTTTAATTTTTTTAATAGCAAAACACATTGTTTTTTATTTAAATGCATTATTGGATTTATATCTGTGCCACCATCTCCGTATTTTGTAAAAAATCCTGTTATGTATTCAGAAGCATTACTAGTTCCTACAACCACTCCATTTTTCATACTTGCTATACTATATTGTACTTTCATTCTTTCTCTTGCTTTTTCGTTACCTTTAACATAATCTGATATTGTTATTCCAGAATTTTGTAATGATTTTACACTAGACATCACCGCATTTTTTATATTTACATTAATTGTTTTATTAGGTTTTATAAATTTTAATGAACGATCAACATCTTTTTCATCTTTTTGAATTCCATAAGGCAATCTAACAGCAATAAATTTATAATAATTTTTTTTCATTTTTTTGTTTAATTTATCAACTGTTTTTTGACATAATTTTGCTGTTAATGTAGAATCTATTCCACCACTTACACCAGTGATTAATGATTTAATATTTTTATTTTTATATAAAAAATTACATATAAAATCAATACATTTTTTTATTTCAATTTTAGGATTGATTATTTTTTTAATATTTAATAATTTAACAATTTTTTGTTGTAATTTCATTTTAATTATAATAATGTGTCTTATTTTTTTTAATTTATAATAAAAAATATGTATATGCAATATAAAATAAATTATTTTATTAGTATGTTGTTAAATTAAAAATATATTAGAATAATAAAAAAATTATATATTAATAAGGTTTAAAAAAATGAAAAATTTAATATTAGTAATAAATTGTGGTAGCTCATCTTTAAAATTTGCCGTTATAAACATAAAAAACAAAAAAAAATATTTGCATGGAATAGCAGAATTATTATCTAAAAATAAGTCAAGAATAACATATTTTTTTGAAAAAATTACTAAAACTGTTATTTTAAAAAAAAAACTTACAATAAAATATTAAAATTTATTTTTAATAAAATTTTAAAAAAAAAAAAAAAAATATTTAATAAAATTGTTGCTGTAGGTCACAGAGTTGTTCATGGTGGATATAAATTAAATAAACCTGTTATAATAAATAACAAAATAATTAAAAACATACAAAAATCATGTTATTTTGCACCTATTCATAATCCTTTAAACATTGTTGGAATAAAATCATCTTTATTTTATATGCCACATTTATATAAAAAAAATGTTGCTGTTTTTGATACTTTTTTTCATTCAAAATTGCCTAAAATATCTTTTTTATATGCTATTCCTTACAAATTCTATAAAAAAAACAATATTAGAAAATATGGAGCTCATGGTATCAGTTATTCTTATGTATTAAAAAAATCTTGTAAATTTTTAAATAAAAAAAAAAAATTTATTAATTTAATTATATGCCATTTAGGAAATGGTTCTTCGATATCAGCAATTTATAAAGGAAGATGCATTGATACTTCTATGGGACTAACGCCTTTAGAAGGATTAGTTATGGGTACAAGAAGTGGAGATATAGATCCTTCAGTAATATTTTTTTTGCATGAAAAATTGAATATATCAATTAAAAAAATAAAAAAAATATTAAACAAAAAATCAGGAATGTTAGGTTTAAATGAATTTAGCAATGATTGCAGACAAATTACTAATAATTATTTTATTAATAAATCAGCAAAAAGATCAATAGATATATTTTGTTATCGTTTATCTAAATATATAGCATCTTATTTTGCAGTAATAAATTCTCATATTGATGGTATTGTTTTTACTGGAGGGATAGGAGAAAACTCATATATTATTAGAAAATTAACTATTCAAAGATTATCAATTTTAAATTTAAAAATTAATAAATATAAAAATATATTATGTTGTAACAATAATGAAGGGTTTATTAACAAAAAAAATACAACACCCATTTTAGTAATTAAAACTAATGAAGAACTGTCTATAGCTTTAGATACTGCCAAAATAATTATGTAATGTTTTAATTAATGTTAAATACAAAAAACAGAAATATTTTTAATCATATTTTAAAAATATTTCTTTATTATTTATTTTTTTTTTGACATTAAATAACATTTTTATTAAAAAACTTATTATTTATTTTATGCAAAAAAAAAAAATATCAATAAATAACTTTTATATTTTTATCACTAAATTACTTGTTGCTTTACAGGAACAAAGTAATATCTCATTTTTCGAAGTATATCCTATTATTTTTTTTTTTAAATATTTTATTCTTCCTGACAACAAAGTAGCTTTACATAAACCACAATATCCTGATCTACAATTGTTTTCTACAAATAAATTATTTGATTCTAATATTAATAGTAAAGATTTATTACTATATTTATAATATATAGTTTTTTGATTAATTATTTTTACATATAAAAATTTTTTATAGTTCAAATTCACTGAACTCTTTTTTATTAACTTTCGCATCTACTTGTCCTACTAAGTAAGAACTTATTTCTACTTCTTGAGGTGCTGACTGAATATTATCAGATATTAACCATGAGTTTATCCAAGGTATAGGATTAGATATATCTTTAAATGGAGTATCTAAACCTATTGCTCTCATTCTTATATTAGTTATATATTCAATATATTGACATAAAATGTTTTTATTTAGTCCCAACATTGAACCATCTTTAAATAAATATTCAGCCCATTTTTTTTCTTGCTCTGCTGCTAATTTAAATAAGTTAAAACATTCATTTTTGCATTTTAAAGCTATTTCTTTCATTCCTTCATTTTTGTTTTTTCTTAAGATGTTAATTATATGTTGAGTACCAGTTAAATGTAAAGATTCATCTCTAGCTATTAATCTTATTATTTTTGCATTACCCTCCATTATTTCTCGTTCTGCAAAAGCGAAAGAACAAGCAAAACTTACATAAAATCTAACAGCTTCTAATGCATTGACACTAACTAAACATATATATAATTTTTTTTTTAATTCTTCTAACGTTATTACTATTTTTCTTCCATTTATTTTATGTATACCTTCACCTAAAATATGCCAATAATTTGTTAATTTGATGAGATCATCGTAATAAAAAGATATGTCTTTTGCTCTGTTTATTATCTCTTTATTATTAACGATATCATTAAATACTAAAGATGGATTATTTATAATGTTTCTAATTATATGTGTATATGAGCGAGAATGAATTGTTTCTGAAAAAGACCATGTTTCTACCCATGTTTCCAATTCAGGTATGGATATTAAAGGAAGAAAAGCTATGTTAGGACTTCTACCTTGAATAGAATCTAACAGGGTTTGATATTTTAAATTACTTAAAAAAATATGTTTTTCATGATCAGGTAATTTTTTAAAATCAAAATAATCTCTTGAAAGATTTACTTCCTCAGGTCTCCAAAAAAAAGATAATTGTTTTTCTATCAATTTTTCAAATATATAAAATTTTTGTTGATCATATCTAGCTATATTTACTGATTGACCGAAAAACATTGGTTCTTGTAATTGATTATTTTTTTTTTGAGAAAAAGTAGTATAAGACATTTGTATATCCTATTGATAAATAATATATTATTTTTATATTTTACATGATCCACTATCACAAATATTATTTAAATTATTTATATTATGTTGTTCATCTTTCGCTCCATCTCTAGTATTTTGGTAATAAAGAGTTTTTAAACCTAATTTATAAGATATTAACAAATCTTTTATTAATTTTTTTATAGGTATTTTATTATTTGGAAATTTTTTAGGATCATAATTAGTGTTAGCAGAAATAGATTGATCTATAAATTTTTGCATAATACTTACCAATTCTAAATAACCTTGATTATTTGGCATGTCCCATAATAGTTCATAATATTTTTTTAGTTTTTTATATTCGGGAACTACTTGTTTCAACATACCTTCTTTAGATGATTTTATTGTAATATATCCTCTAGGTGGTTCTATACCATTAGTAGCATTTGAAACTTGTGATGATGTTTCTGATGGCATAATAGCTGATAAAGTTGAGTTTCTCAATCCATACTTAATAATATTTTTTCTTAAATGTTCCCAATCTAATAACAATTTCTCTTTGCAAATATTATCTATATATTTTTTATATCTATCTATAGGTAATGTTCCTTTATAATAAGTAGTTTCATTAAATAATTTACATGGTCCTTTTTCTTTTGCTAAATTACAAGATGCTTGTAATAAAAAATATTGAATTGCTTCGAAAGTTTTATGTGTTATTTTTTTAGCACTTCCATCAGAATAACGTAATTTATTTTTTGCTAGATAATAAGCAAAATTTATAACACCAATACCTAATGGTCTTCTATTTATAGCTGCATTTTTAGCTGATATTATTGGATAATTTTGATAATCTAGTAATTCATCTAAAGCTCTTACTGTCAAATCTGATATTTGTTCTAAATCTTTCAAATTATTAATATATCCTAAATTTATTGCAGATAATGTACAAAGAGCTATTTCTCCTTTTTCATCATTAATATCATTTAAAGGTTTTGTAGGTAAAGTAATTTCTAAACATAGATTAGATTGTCTTATAGGAGCTATGTCACAATTAAAAGGACTATTTGTATTACAATGATCTACATTTTGTATATAAATTCTTCCTGTTGAAGTACGTTCCTGTACAATTAAAGAAAACAATTCTATTGCTCGAACTCTTTTTTTTCTTATATTTTTATTTTTTTCGTATTTGACATATAATTTTTTGAAAATTTTTTGATTTTTAAAAAAATTTTCATATAAATCTTTTACATCTGATGGACTAAATAAAGTAATAAATTCGTCTTTTATAATTTTTTTATATATAAATCCATTTATTTGTATAGCGTAATCTATATGTCTGACTCTGTTTTCTTCTGTTCCTCTATTATTTTTTAACACTAATAAACTTTGTACTTCTAAATGCCATATTGGGTAAAATAATGTAGCTGCTCCACCTCTAACTCCTCCTTGTGAACATGATTTTACAGCTGTTTGAAAATGTTTGTAAAATGGTATACAACCTGTATGAAAAGCTTCTCCTTGTCTAATAGAGCTTCCTAGAGCTCTTATTCTTCCAGCATTAATTCCTATACCAGCTCTTTGTGATACATATTTAATTATAGAACTTGTAGTGGCATTTATGGAATCTAAACTATCATCACATTCAATTAAAACGCATGAACTAAATTGACGATTTGGTGTTCTAACCCCAGACATTATTGGGGTTGGAAGAGATATTTTAAAAGTTGAAATAGCGTCATAAAAATTTTTAATATAATACATTCTAGAATTTTTAGGATATTTTTGAAATAAACAAGCTGATATTAAAATATATAAAAATTGAGCACTTTCATAAATATCTCCATTTATTTTATTTTGTAATAAATATTTACCTTCTAATTGTTTAACAGCTGCATAAGAAAAATTCATATCTCTCCAATGTACAATAAAAGAATTCATTTTTTTAAAATCTTTTATTGTATATTCTTTTAATAATTGTTTATCATATTTTCCTATATTAACTAATTTTTTAACATGTTCATATAAACTAGGTGGTTCAAAATTACCATATGCTTTTTTTCTTAAATGGAAAATAGTTAATCTTGCTGCCATATATTGATAGTCAGGAGCATTCTCTGATATAAGATCAGCAGCTGATTTTATTATAGTTTCATGAATATTTACAGTTGTTATACCATCATAAAATTGAATATGAGATTTTAACTCAACTTGAGATATAGAGATATTTTTTAAACCATATGCTGCCCAATTTAGAACTTTATGTATTTTATCTAAATTTATATTTTCTTTTTTACCATTACGTTTAGTAACAAGTAATTTTTTATTCATTTAATATACACTTATATATTATCAAGATTATAGTTTTTTATGTATTTTATATATTTATTATATTTAATTTTTATTTATTATTTATTATTTTTTTTTAATTTTTTAAATTTGTTTTCTAAACGAGATTCATCTACTCTTTGTAAACCTACAACTTGTTCTTTATCTGATGTTCTTATTAAAATAACTCCTTGTGTATTACGTTTTAATATTACAACTTCAGAAACTCTAGTTCTTACCAATGTTCCTGCATTGGTTATCATTATTATTTGATCTTTTTCTATAACTTGAACAGCTCCTATCATAATACCTACTTTTTTTGTTACTTTAATAGCAATAACTCCTTTTGTTGCTCTTGATTTTAAAGGATATTCTTTTAATTTAGTTCTTTTTCCAAAACCATTTTGAGTTACTGTTAATATGTGACCATTGTTTTTTGGTATAATTAATGAAACAACTTTATCTGTTTTAGATATTTTTATACCTTTCACCCCAGCAGCATTACGCCCCATATTTCTTAATGATTTTTCATGGAATCTTACAGCTTTACCAGATGATGTGAATAACATTATGTTATCGTTTCCATTAGTTAAAGCAACTCCTATCAATTCATCATCTTTTCTTAAATTAATTGCAATAATACCAGAATTTCTTGGTCTACTAAATTCACTTAAAGAAGTTTTTTTAATAATACCGTTTGATGTACTCATTACTATATTAACATCATTAGGAAATTTAGGTATAGGTAAGATTGCTGTTATTCTTTCATTTATATTTAATGGTATCAAATTAACAATTGGTTTACCTCTAGAAAATCTACTAGCTTTAGGTAATTGATATACTTTCATCCAATATAGTATGCCTTTACTTGAAAAACATAAAATATTATCATGAGTATTTGTAACTAATATACAATGTATAAAATCTTCTTCTTTAATATTAACAGCGGATTTACCTTTTCCACCTCTTTTTTGTGCAACATAATCAGATATAGGTTGATATTTTACATATCCTAAATTTGATAATGTAACTACTACATCTGTTTTGTCTATCATATCTTCAATATTTATATTAGATTTATTTTTTGTAATTTTTGTTTTTCTTTTATCATGAAATTGTTTCCGTATTAATTTTAGTTCTTTTTTTATTATATTTAACATATATTTTTTGTTTTTTAATATTTTCAAAAAATTGTTAATTTTAAATATTAGTTTTTTGTATTTTTTTATTAATTTATCTTTTTCAAGATTATTTATTTTTTGTAATTTTAAATTTAAAATGGATTCAACTTGTTTTTTAGTAAAATAATATTTATTACTTTTTGTTTTTATTTTAATATTTATAATTTTTTTATTATTATTTATCAATTTATTGAAATAATTGTCTTTTATATTCCAAGGACTACTTAAAATAATTTTTTTTGGAGTTGTGTTTTTTTTAATTTTTTGTATAGCTGAAATAATTAATTTTATATTTTGTAAAGCTATAATTAATCCTTCAATAATATGAGTTTTTTTTCTAGTTTTTGAAAGATCATAGATTGTTCTTCTGATTACTATTTCTTTTCTATGAAAAATAAAAGATTTTAAAATTTTTTTTAATGGCATAACTTTAGGTTGACCTTTATCTAAAGCAACCATATTTATTCCAAAAGATATTTGTAATTGAGTTAATAAATAAAGTTTATTTAATATAATTTCAGCAATAGCTTCTTTTTTTATTTCAATAACAATTCTCATTCCTTCTTTATCAGATTCATCTCTTAATGAGCTTATTCCTTCTATTTTTTTTTCTTTAATTAAATTAGCTATTTTTTCAATTAATTTTGCTTTATTAATTTGATAAGGTATTTCGTAAATAATAATAGAAGTTTTTTTTGTTTTTTTGTTTTTTGTTATTTTATGACATGATCTAATATAAATTTTACCTTTTCCTGTTTTATATGCATTTAATATACCTGATATACCATTAATAATACCACCTGTAGGAAAATCAGGACCAGGTATATATTTCATTAATTCTAAAATATTAATTTTTTTATTTTTAATTAAAGCAATACATCCATTGATTACTTCAGTTAAATTATGAGGTGGAACATTAGTTGCCATTCCAACAGCTATTCCAGAAGATCCATTAATTAATATATTTGGTATTCTTGTTGGTAATATTTCTGGTATTTTATATGATCCATCATAATTGTTTATAAAATCTACTGTTTTTTTTTCTAAATCAAACATCATTTCATTAGAAATTTTAGACATTCTTATTTCTGTATATCTCATAGCAGCTGCAGAGTCACCGTCAACAGATCCAAAATTTCCTTGTCCTTCTATTAAAGTATATCTTAAAGAAAAAGATTGTGCCATTCTCACTATTGTGTCATAAACTGCTGAATCTCCATGAGGATGATATTTACCTATTACATCTCCAACTATACGAGCTGATTTTTTGTATGGTTTGTTCCAGAAATTTTTTAAAATATACATTGCAAATAATATTCTTCTATGAACAGGTTTTAACCCATCTCTAACATCTGGCAATGCTCTACCAATGATTACAGACATAGAATAGTCTAAATAAGATCGTTTCAACTCTTTTTCAATGTTTAATTTTATTATTTCTTTTGAAAAATTTTTCATGATTAATATTTCTCTATTAATGCATATATTTTTACTTTTAATTGTTTATAATTATAACATAACGTATGATATGGTTCTATTTTAAAAAATCAAAATGTTACTAATTTAAAAAAACGAATAAAAATCGTGAAAATATAAGTTTTTATAAAATTGTATAATAAAAAGATATATGATAAAATTTTTTTTATTGCAAAATTTTTTATTTTTATTTTTTATATTTTTTAAAGGAATAAGTTATGTATAATGAAGAACATGATTTAATTAAAAATCTTTTTTTTAGATTAAAAAAAACAGAGACTAATTCAGGAGAAATAGACAAATCAGCTAATAAATTGATTAAAAATTTTTTAAAAGAACAATCAAATGCTCCTTATTACATGGCTCAAACTTTATTAATACAAGAAGAAGCTATAAAAAAATTAAATTTTCAAGTTGATGAATTAAAACATAAAAATAAAGAATTAAAAAACAAAATAGAAAAAAATAACACAGGTTTTTTGTCTGGTTTGTTTAAAAATAAAAATAATAATATTGATTATATTGATCAAAAAAAATTAAACAACAATTACTCTAAATATAATCAAGATCAAGAAGTTAACAATTCTGCTTTTAGACCTTCTGGCATAACGTCTAATAATGTTTCAGGAGGATTTTTAAAAAATGCTTTGCAAACGGCAGCTGGTGTAGCAGGAGGTATGATCGTAGCTAATACTTTAAATAATTTATTTCATAATAAAAATTTAGAAAACAATAATATTAGTGAAAATAATTCTGTAAGTACATCTAATGATAAAAAAGATGATCTTAATAATATAAATGAAGAAAATTCAGAAAATTCAGAAAATGATGATACTTACATACATCAAAATATAGAAGAAATAACAGATAATAATTTTGATTTAGAAGATGATGATAACATCGATGATGATTTTGTGTAAATAATTATTTAATTTTAATAAAAATTATACATTTAATAACTTAATTTTAAAATAGGTACGAACCTTTTTGTTCGTACCATTTATACAAGTTGATAAAATTTTAATTATTTTTTTTTAAAATATTTAATTATTCCTTGAGTAGAAGGTATAATACCTTTATCTCCTTTTTTCCATTCAGATGGACATACTTCTCCATTGTTATCGTGAAAATTAATAGCATCTATTGTTCTTAAAGTTTCTTTAATATTTCTACCAATAGGCAGATCGTTTACTAATTGATGACGAATTATATTTTCTTTGTCAATTATAAATGTTGCTCTTAATGCTACACCTAATTTAGGATGTTCTATATTGTACATTTTTTGAATCTTTCTTTTGATATCAGATACCATAATATATTTAACATTTCCTATTCCTCCTTTATATATAGAAGTATTTCTCCATGCTATATGTACGAAAGGAGAATCTATTGAAATTCCTATTATTTTTACTTTTCTTAATTCAAATTCATTATACAATTTGTCTAACATAACTAATTCTGTAGGACAAACAAAAGTAAAATCCATAGGCCAAAAAAATATTACAACCATTTTTTTTTTAGAAAATTTTCTAAAATTAAAATTATTTATGATTTTATTATCTTTTAAAACTGCAGAAGATGTAAAATCTGGAGCATAAGAAGTTACTAAAGACATATAATACACACCTAAATAAAAAATTTTGTTTTATAATACACTTTTTTATTATAAGTTAAAAGTTTTCTTTATTATTGTAAATAATAAATAATATTTACTTAAAATTTATATATTTAATAAGGTTTTTTATATATGTATAAAAAAAATGTAATTACATGGAAAAAAATATTTAAAAATGAAAAAAAAATATTATTTAAAATTATTGATAAAGTACGCAAAGAACGTATGCATAAAGTAATTTATCCTAGTAAATGTCAGATATTTAATGCATTTTTATATACTCCTTTTAATAATATAAAAGTAGTTATTATTGGACAAGATCCATATATTCATGAAAATCAAGCACATGGTTTGTCTTTTTCAGTTCCTTATGGAACACCTATACCTCAGTCTTTAAAAAATATTTATAAAGAGATAAAAGAAAATATATCTAATTTTATTATTCCTAAACATGGTTGTTTAATTAAATGGGCTCAAAGAGGGGTTTTTTTATTAAATTCATCATTAACTGTGGAAAAAAATAAAAAAGAATCTCATTTTCGTTTAGGATGGGAAGTTTTTACAGATAAAATAATAGAATATATTAGTAAATATTTAAAAGGAATAATATTTTTATTATGGGGTAATTTTGCTAAAAAAAAAAAAAAGATAATAAAATCCAACAAACATTATATTTTTGAAACATCGCATCCATCACCTTTATCTGCATATAAAGGTTTTTTTGGATGCAAACATTTTTCTAAAGCTAACGATATTTTGTCACAACAAGGTAAAAAAAAGATAAATTGGCAAAATTAAAAATTATTTAAACATTTGATTATTTTTTTGATACAATAACTTTAGCTTTTCTAATAACAATATCATTTATTTTATAACCAACTTTTATTATTTTGGTAACAAAATTTGGTCTTATTGCATTTAATTTCTTTAAGTAAAATATTTCGTGTTTTTTTTTATCAAATAATATATTAGTTTTATCTTCAATTTTTATTCCATATTTTTTAATTATTTTTATAAAACATTTAAATATTAAAATTATGCCTTTATTTTTTTCTGAATTTTGATTTTTATTTTTTTTTAAGAAAATTAATAATCTTTCAAAATTCTCAATAATAGGTAATAAATCACAAGCAAAATTGTTCAAATTATTTTTTTTAATTAATTCGATTTTTTTTCTTGATTTATTTTTCATATTTATTTTTTTAGCAATATGTCTTAACTTTATATTTTTAATGTTTTTTTTTATTTTTTTTATTTGTTTTTTAATTTTTTCTAATTTTATTTCTGATTTTTTATTGTCATTAATATCATTTAAGTTTTTGTTTTTCATGTTTATTATTTTTCTCATTAAAAACTGTAATAATTTAAATTAAATTATATTCGATATAATTATTTTTACAAATATAATATTATTTATATCATTTAAACTATTAAGGAACATATATATTAATGAATGAATATTTTAATTATATTGGTATTGTTGGCTATCCTAGATATCAGAATTCTTTTATAACTCATAAGATCCTTTATAATTGGTTGATATCTAAAGGATATAAAGTAATTATGGAAAAAAAAATATCTAAAGAATTAAATTTAAACAAACCTAGAATAGCAACTTTAAAAGAAATAGGTAAATATTGTGATTTAGTAATAGTAGTAGGTGGAGATGGTAACATGTTAAACACAGCACGTATATTATCTTCATATGATATAAAAATAATTGGAATAAATAGAGGTAAATTAGGTTTCTTAACTGATTTAAATCCAGATAACGCTTTAAAACAATTATCTAATGTTCTCAATGGAGATTATATATTAGAAAATCGTTTTTTACTTGATATAAAATCTTACAATAAAAAATTATTATCTAATAGAAGTAAAGCTATTAATGAAGTAGTTATACACCCATGTAAAATATCAAACATGATAGAATTTGAAGTATATATTGATAAAAGTTTTGCTTTTTCACAAAGATCCGATGGTATTATTATTTCTACACCTACTGGTTCTACTGGTTATGCTTTATCAGCAGGAGGACCAATTATTTCTACTTTAGTTAATGCTATAGTTATAATTCCTATGTTTCCACAAAGTTTATCTGCTAGACCATTAGTTATTAATAATAGTAGCAATATTCATATTAAATTTTTTAATTTAAATAAAAAAATATGTGTTAGTTGTGATAGTCAAATATCATTCAGTATAAATTTTAATGAACATATTGTTATAAATAGAAGTAACTCTTGTTTAAATTTAATACATCCAAAAAATTACAATTATTTTGATAAATTAACTTCTAAACTAAAATGGTTTAAAAATTTTTTTTAATATATATATATGTAATAAAGTAAACATTTTTTTTGGAGCTGGCGGGATTTGAACCCGCGTCCAATAATTTAACAAAAAAAAGCACTACATGTTTAGTTTTTTATTTTTTTTTGTAATCAAATATAAAAAACAAATTTTTGATTCTTAAGCTTATTATTTTTAATATTATATATATTAAGCTATATAATATAATATTTCTCTTTTTAAAAATCCTTATTATTTTATCAATTAAAAGAGATATAATTAATAAAAAAAGGATATTAACAGTGTATTAAGCTGCTAAAGCGTATTGTTTATTATTTGCAGATATTTTTTTTGCGGTATTTTACGAGTTCCCCCGCTACTCGACATGCACTTTTGTTTATTATAATTCTTGTCGAATCCTATATCAGCCCCTTATAAAAACATTACAAGAAATTATTATAATAAATATTTTTCTAGTAATCAAGTTATTTTGTTTACAAATAATTATACTTTATAAAAAAAATATATTATACTAAATTAAATTTTTATAAAAATAATAAAAGGTAAATATTTTGAAAACTATTGAAAAAATAAAAAAACAAATAAAAGAAAACAAAATAATTATATATATGAAAGGAACACCTTCTGAACCAAGTTGTGGTTACTCTGCACAAGCAGTAGAAGCTTTAAATCATTGTACAAAAAAATTTTTTTATGTGAATGTACTTAAAGATTCTAAAATTAGAAGAAAATTACCTATTTATGCAAATTGGCCTACTTTCCCGCAATTGTGGGTTAATGGAAAATTAATAGGAGGATGTTCTATAATTTTAGATATGTTAAATAATGGAAAATTATTTAAATTAATAAAAAATATAAGTTAATAATTTATTTTTTTTGGAGGCCATCCACCTAATTTTTTCCATCTATTCACAAATTCACAAAATAATATTGCTGTTTGTAAAGTATCATACAAAGCTGAATGTGCTTTGCTAATATCGAAAGATATTCCTGTTGCTTTACATGCTTTAGCTAAAACAGTTTGACCAACTATCAAACCACTTAAAGATGCCGTATCAAATGTAGCAAATGGATGAAAAGGGTTTTTTTTTATACCATTTCTTTCTGTTGCAGCCATTATAAATTTATGATCAAAACTTGCGTTATGAGCAACTATTATACCTCTACTACATTTATTATTTTTAATACCTATTTTAACTTTTTTAAAAATTTCATTCAATACTTTTGTTTCTGATACAGCACCTCTTAAAGGACTAAATGGATCTATTTTATTAAAAGCAATAGAATTTTTATTTATTATGGATCCTTTGAATGGTTTCACATGATAATGTAGTTTTTTATCTATTTGTAACCAACCTGAATAATTCATATATAATGTTATAACTGCTATTTCTAAAATAGCATCTTTTTTAGCATTAAAACCAGCAGTTTCTACATCAACAACAACTGGGTAAAAGCCACGAAATCTATTATTTAAAGATGTTAATTCTATATCAGACATAATAATCTCATTATTAACAATAAATATTAATATTATACATATTATATCAAACATATATTTTTACAAATAAATTAAATATTTAATTTTAACACTTGCAATTTTTTAATAACTATTTTCTAATAAAAAAAAGATTATTTTACTTTTTTTTAAAAAAAGTTGTTATATAATATATTAATAAAATTTATTAAAAGGATTAACAATGTATACTTTACCTAAAATGAAATATTCATATGATTATTTTGAACCATATTTTGATACTTTAACCATGAAAATACATCATACTAAACATCACCAAAATTATGTTAATAATTTAAATAATGCTTTATTAAATACAAAAATTAGTAAAAGTTCTTTAAAACATTTGTTACAAAATCTACATAAAATATCAAAAGATAAATTAAATGTTATTAGAAATAATGCTGGCGGGCATTTTAATCATACATTTTTTTGGAAAATTCTAAAAAAAAATTGCAAACTTTCTGGAGAATTAAAAAAACAAATTATAAAAACTTTTGGTAACGTGGATAATTTTAAGAAATGTTTTGAAAATAAGGCTATTGAACATTTTGGATCAGGTTGGATATGGTTAGTTAAAAATGATAATAATTTATCTATAATTAATACTAATAATCAAGATAATCCTATTATGAGTAAAGAAATTACAGGTGTTTTTGGTAATCCTATTATTGCATTAGATTTGTGGGAACATTCATATTATTTGAAATATAAAAATAACAGATTAGATTATGTCAAATCTTTTTGGAAATTATTAAATTGGGAAAAAGCCAATTGTATATATTTAAAATATTAAAATATCTATATTCTAAAAAAGTTAAAGTATTATTTTATAATACTTTGACTACATTTTATAAATTTGTGATAATTAGATCGATAAAAAATGAAAATGATAGTAGGACTAGCTAACCCAGGTAAAAAATATAAAAATAATCGACATAATGTCGGATCATGGATGATTAACTTATTATCAACTTACTATAACGTTTTTTTAAAAAAAAATGATTATTTTTTAAGCTACACATCTATTATAAAAAATAAAAATAACAAAATTAAAATAGTTGTACCAAATACATATATAAATTTAAGTGGACATCCGGTTAGTTTAATTAAATCTTTTTATAAAATAAAATCTAAAAATATTTTTGTAGTGCATGATGACATGAATTTGGACATTGGTATCATAAAAATAACATATGGAAATAAATATGGTGGTCATAATGGTATAAAAAACATTTTAGAAAAAATAAACAATAAAAAAATATATAGATTAAGAATAGGTATTGGTAGACAAAAAAAAAATGAAAGCATTAAATCTTTTGTGTTAAATAATCCTAATTATAAAGAAAAAAAAAAAATATTAAAAGGAATTAAATTAGGTTTAATTTTTTTTAAACTTTTATTAAAATTTGATATTAATAAAGCTATGCATTTTTTAAAAAGAAGAAAAAAATAATACAATTTGATTAATATTATTTTATAAATTAATAACTTTATATTAAGGAAAATAAAATGAGTGTTAAATGTGGTATAATAGGATTGCCAAACGTAGGAAAATCATCTTTATTTAATGCTTTAACTAAATCTATTGTTCCTTCTAAAAATTTTCCATTTTGTACCATTAAACCAAATGTAAAATCTGTTACTATATTTGATGATCGTTTATATAAAATATCTAAAATTGTTCAACCAAACATTATCACTCCATCTCACATAGAATTTGTTGACATAGCTGGTTTAGTTAAAGGTGCATCAAAAGGATATGGTTTAGGTAACAAATTTTTATCTGATATTAGTCAAACAAATGTTTTAATACATGTAGTTCGTTGTTTTGAAAACGAAAAAATAGTACATGTGAATAACAAAGTTGATCCTGTTTCAGATATTAAAGTTATTAATGATGAATTAATAATATCAGACATTATTTTATGTGAAAAACATTTATATATACTAAAAAATAAATTAAATAAATTAAAAAATGATAAAATATTAAATAAAATTATTTTATTAGAAAAAATTTTAAAAAATTTAAACAATAACAATTTATTAAAAAATTTAGAAATGACTTCAGAAGAAAAAAAAAAAATTAGCGATATTAATTTTTTAACGTTAAAACCTATGATTTATGTTGCTAATGTTAGTGAAAAAAAAGAAGAAAACGTTTCTTTAAAAGAAATAAAAAACATATCAAAAAAAGAAAAAACTAAAATAATTAAATTATGTATTAATTTAGCAAAAAATTTATCAGTTCATTTTAAAGAAAAAAAAGTTTTTGTAAAAAAACTAAATATTAACACTGATGCATTACATTTTTTAACAACATTATCTTATAAACTATTAAATTTAGAAACTTTTTTTACAGCTGGAAAAAAAGAAGTAAGATCTTGGAGCATTAATAAAAATACAAAAGCTATTTATGCTGCTAAAAAAATTCATTCTGACTTTATGAAAGGTTTTATAAGAGTTAATGTAATATCTTATAAAGATTTTATAAAATATAATGGATATCAAAAATGTAAAAATTTTGGAAAATTGAGATCAGAAGGTAAAAATTACATATTTAAAGATGGAGATATTGTTAATTTTTTATTTAAAGTATAAATAAAAATTATATATTTTTGTTTTAATAACTAATATTTTTTAATTTGTTTAATTTAAATTATTTTAAAAAATGATATGCAATACGTTAAAATAATAAAAAAAAAATATTTTAAACGTATTGCTAACTTAATTTGTTATTTTTCTAACAAAAATTCTCTTAACTTATTAAAATTTGGTAACATATTATAAGATAATAATGGTAAATTAGAACGTTTTAGTAATGCATTTGGTAAAATAATATCTTTTTTTAGAATATTATCCACTGTTTGTTTAAATTTTGCTGGATGAGCTGTTCCTAAAAATAAACCAAATTCTTTATTTTTTATTTGATCTTTGAGAAGTTTATAAGCTATTGTTGCATGAGGTTCAGATGTATAACCTAATTTATTTAATTTTTTTAAATTTTTTTTTGTAATTTTATCAGAAACACTTCCAAAACCTAGTTTTTTTAAATTCCATTTCTTTCTTTTAAATAACTCTTCTACTCTAGGCCAATTGTTTGGCTGACTAATATCCATAGCATTTGAAATAGTTGAGATAGTTTTATTTGGTTTCCATTCTCCGTTAGTTAAAAATCTAGGAACTGTATCATTGGCATTAGTTGCTGCAATAAATCTTTTTATTGGTAAACCTAAAGATTTCGCTAATAAACCAGCTGTTAAATTACCAAAATTTCCACAAGGAACTGAAATTACTAAATTTTTTCTGTTTTTTTTTGGAAGAATAGCCAAAGCTTCAAAATAATAGCAAATTTGAGCTAACAATCGACTGATATTTATTGAATTAGCTGAATTTAAATTTGTTTTCTTTTTTAGTTCTCTATCATTAAAAGCTTTTTTTACTAAAAATTGACAATCATCAAAACTTCCATTAATAGCTATTGTTTTTATGTTATCACCTAATGTACAAAATAATTTTTCCTGAAATTTACTTATCTTTCCTTTAGGATATAAAATTATTACTCTAACATTTTTCATTTTGTAAAAAGCATGAGATACAGCAGCTCCTGTGTCTCCTGAAGTAGCTGTTAATATGGTTATATGTTCATTCTCTTTATTAAGATATGAAATCATTTGAGCCATAAATCGAGCTCCAAAATCTTTAAAAGCTAAAGTTGGACCATGAAATAATTCTAAACAATTTATATTTTTAGATACTTGTATAATTTTTGTAGGAAAAAAATTAAAAGCTAGTTTTACTCTTTTTTTTAATTCTTTTTTAGGTATTTCATCTCCAATAAAAAATTCTAATATTTTAGAACTTCTTTTAATAAAATCCATTTTTAATATTTTTTTTATTTTTTCTTTGCTTATTTTAGGTAATTCTATAGGGAAAAATAATCCTTGTTTTTTGCCTAATCCTAATTTTACTGCTTGAGAAAAATTCACTATTTCATTTGGGTTTTTTAAATTATATAATTTCATAATTATTTTAATTTCCTAGCTCCATTAAAATCTAATTTGCAAATATGTACAAAACCATTATTATTAATTAAATAATTATTTTTTAGCCAATTAGATATTTTTTTTGCTATTTTTATATTTCTACATATTGAAAAAATTGTAGGACCAGATCCTGAAATTCCACATACTATTGCTCCAATCTTTTTTAATTCTTTTTTTACTTTTTTAAAACCAGGTATTAACTTTTCTCTATATGGTTCAACTATTATATCTTTCATCATTTTAATAGCTATTTTTTCTTGTTGTGTGTAACAAGCATGTATGAAACCTGCTAAATATCTATTTTGTTTAATAAATATACTCCTATTTTCTGTTTTAGGTAAAATATGTCTTGCAGATGCTGTAGATACTTTTATTCCAGGCCAAGCTATTACCCATAACCAATTATTAAAATGAGGTATTTTTTGACTAATTATATTTTTATTTAATTCTAGTATTATTTGAACACCACCTAAATAACTTGGAGCAACATTGTCATAATGAACACCTCCTGAAATTTCTCCTTCTAATTCACCCATCATAAACAATAATTTTTTTTTATTTAATGGTTTTTTAAAAAAAATATTTAAAGCAACTAAACTTGCAACAATTGAGCATGCGCTAGAACCTAATCCTGATCCTACAGGCATATTTTTTTCTAAAATAATAGATATTGGTTTAATTTTTTTAACATATTTAGTGAACTTTATATAACATTTCCACACAATATTATTATTATGTTCTATTGGTAATTCATGAGCAAAATTTCCTATATTTGTTAATTTATTTTTTTTTGCACTTTTTATTGTAATGCAGTCACCTAACATAGTATCATCTATAGGAGATAAAGCAGCACCTAAAATATCAAATCCTACGTTAATATTTCCAATAGAAGCTGGAGCATAAATTTTTATCATTATTAAAATCCCCATTTACATGGTTTTATTTTTAATAAATCAGAGAATATTCCTGCAGATGTTACTGTTTTACCAGCCCCATATCCTTTTATAACTAATGGTATTGGATTATAATATTTTGTATAAAATGCTAATGCGTTTTCACCATTTTTTATTTCATATAATGGATTGCTTTTTTTAACAAAATCTATACTTAATTTGCAAATACCGTCACTTTCTATTTTACCCACATAACGTAACACTTTACCTTTTTTACGAGCTTTATTTATTTTTTTTTCAAAAAAAACATCTAATTTTTTTAAATTTTTTATGAAACTTTCTTTTTTAACGTTTTTATAAAATTTTTTTGGTATTATAGGTTCTATTTTAATATCTTTTAATTCTAATTTATAACCAACTTCTCTAGCTAAAATCAATAATTTTCTAGCTACGTCCAGTCCTAACAAATCATCCTGAGGGTTAGGTTCTGTAAATCCTAATTCTATGGCTTTTTTTGTTGATTCTGATAAAGAAAAACCATCATCTAATTTTCCAAAAATAAATGATAACGATCCAGATAATATACCTCTAAATTTTATTAATTTATCACCAGTGTTTAATAAATTTTGTATGGTGTCAATTACTGGTAATCCAGCACCAATATTTGTGTCATACAAAAATTTTTTATTTGAAATATCAGAAGATTTTCTTATTTTTTTATAATATTCAAAATTAAAAGTGTTGGCTTTTTTATTAGGAGTTACAATATGGTATTTTTTTAGTAAAATATTTGAATATTCATAAGCTAATTCATCACTGTTTGTACAATCTATAAAAACAGAATTATTTAGTCTGTATTTTTTAAGATTAAATATAAAATCTTCAATTTTAAATTTTAATTTTGAATAAATTAATTTTTTTTTCCATGTTTTTAAATTTATTCCGTTGTAATTAAATATATAAGATTTAGAATTAGCGATATAACAAATGTTTATGATAACTTTTTTTTTGATTAATATGTTTTTTTGTGATTTTACTTGTTCTAAAAAAGTTTCACCAACTCCTCCAACTCCTATTAAAAATACATTAATAATTTTAAAATTATCAAATAATGATTGATGTAAATTATTTATGTTGTTTTTGATGTTTTTATTTTTTATAACTATAGAAATTGAATTTTTTGATATATATTGTGATATATATAAAATATTTATTTTAAAGTTATCACGTAACGTTTCAATAATTTTATGTATTTTCACAAATTGAGAATTTATATTGTTTCCTATGATAGATATTATACTTAAATTGTTAATTATTTTAATTTTTTTTAATATTTTATTATTTATTTCAAGGAAAAATGTTTTTTCCAAAATAAGTTTAATTTTTTTTACATTTATATTTTTGGTAAAAAAAACTATTTTATTTTCAAGAAAGCAAAGAGATACTAATATTATCTCATATAATGAAATTATTGAAAACAACTTGCTATAAATGTAAGACAGTTTTTTATTTTTTAATATAGTTAAATTAAACATTGATACGTTATTTAAATATGAAACTCCTTTTATACTTTTTTTTTCTTCATTAAAATTATTTATCAAAGTTCCTTTTGAAAAAATATTCAACGTGTTTTTTATTAAACAAGGAATATTAAATTTTAACAAAGGCAAAATCATTTTCGGATGTATAACTTTAGCTCCAAAAAAAGACAATTTTAAAGCTTCTTTATAAGATATATTTTTTATTAATTTAGCATTTACTACATTTTTTGGATCAGTACTATATATACCATCTACATCTGTCCATATTTCACAACAACTTGCTTTTAATAATACAGATAATATTGCAGCAGAATAATCTGATCCATTTCTTCCTAATAAAACCAACTCTTTTTTTTTATTACCTGCTATAAAACCTGCCATTAAAACAATGTTTTCAATAGGTATTTTTTTATTTTTAATTTTATGCATAGATTTTTTTATATTAACTGTAGATTCTAAATATTTGCCAGTTGATATTATATATTTAATTGGATTTATTATTGTAACTTTATAATTCTTTGCAATTAGTATATTAGACATAATAATTATAGAAATTTTTTCTCCTATAGATATTATTTTTGCTTGTATAATATCTGGACAAAATTTAAATATTTTAATTCCGTATAACAATTGTTCTAATTTATTTAATTTGTTTTTTATTTTCTTATATATTTTAATATGATTTAATTTTTTAAAATAACATTTTAAATCATTTATTAATTTAAAAAATATATTTCTAATTTTTTTAATATCTATAATATTTTTACTAATAGCATATTCTATTGTTTTTACTAAATAATTAGTAATTTTTGCTGGAGCTGATAATACAATAGCTACTTGTTCTTTTTTATATTTTTCTTTTATAATATTATAAACAGATAAAAACTTTTCTGAATTTTTTAACGAAGTCCCACCAAATTTCAGAACTCGCATATAATATTCTCCTTTGTTTTTTTGTTATATATAATATATTATTTTAATTTTTTTTTTACTAATAAAGATATAAACAATATATTCTATTTTTTTTTATAAAACTATGTTTTTAAAATTTTATAAAATATTAGATATAAATTTATTGAATTTATTTTTTAATAAAATATTAAAAAAAATCGTTAATATATGATTTTTAATGATCATGAATTTAATTATATTATCATTAAAAAAATATTTGTATATTCATGACATATAATATTTAAAATAAATAATATATAATAAATTATATTTTGTATTATTTAATATTTTAAAAATAAAACTTATGAAAAATAATGTTAAAGTTATATTTTCTGCAAATAAATTGCATAATCGTATAAATGAACTTGGTAAACAAATTACAAACAAATATAAAAATATTGATGGTAAAATAATTCTAATTGGCTTATTACGTGGATCTTTTATGTTTATGGCTGATTTATGTAGAGCAATTAATGTATCTCATGAAGTTGATTTCATTACTACTTGTAGCTATAGCAATAATATGTTTTCTAACAATAATGTGAAAATATTAAAAGATTTAAACGAAAATATTTATGGAAAAAATGTATTAATCGTTGAAGACATAATTGATTCTGGAAATACTTTAAAAAAAATATATAATTTGTTATACAAAAGAAATCCAAAATCTTTATCTGTATGTACTTTGTTAGATAAAAGACACGCAAAAAAATTAAATATAAGAATAGATTATGTAGGTTTTTCTGTTTCTAATGATTTTATGGTAGGTTATGGTTTAGATTATGCTCAAAAATACAGACATTTGCCTTATATAGGTAAAGTTATTTCAAATAAATAGACAAATATATTATAAAACTAACTTTTTTTTATTAAATATTTTATGTACACCAAGAAATGAATAACTATAATTTTTATTGTTTAAAATTTCTTGTGTACTAATATTTATTAGATATTATTAATTTTTATTTAAAATTTTTTGTGTTTATTAAAATTAATAAATAAGATTATTATTATTTAATATTTAGTATTTAATTAAAAATTAAATTTTTTATTAGTCCAAAAATTTACATAATATTTTAATTCTTTTGTTTTTTCTACATTAGCTCTCATTTTTAATAACATGTATCCTAAATAAAATCTAGGATGTTTAATAACTTTAAAATTAGTTTTAGATTTTTTTTGTAATAAAAAAAATTGCAATTTCCATATTTGACGAATTATAAGTATAATTTTTTTTGGTATTAATAAGTTAATAGATATTTTTCTTATAGAATCATTAATTTTTAATTCACATTCATTATTATATTTTTTTTTTATAGAAAATATATTTTTAAAAAAAAAATTTAGTTGAGGATACCAAAACATTGATGCAATAACTAAACTAATATTGTTTTTTTTATTTATTTTATAATAATTTTTTAAAATTAATTTAATCATTAATTCAATATTACTACTTTCATTTTTAGTAAAATATTTAGAAATATGAGGAAATATAGCATGAAATAATAAATATCTTCTTAATATTTTATATGTATAATAAATATTTCCTTTGTTAAATAATTTTATTAATTCATCAAATAATCTAGATGGTGAAACATTTATAATTAGTTTAGATAAAGGTGCTATTGCTTGAGAAGTTTTATAAGATATACTCATATTTAAATATATAGAAAATCTAATTACCCTTAACATTCTAATTGGATCTTCTTTATATCTTATTATAGGGTTTCCTATTAACTTAATTTTTTTATTTTTTAAATCTTTAATTCCTCCAACATAATCTCTAATACCAAAATCATTTGGATTATAATACAAACTATTAATAGTTATATCTCTTCTAAAAGCATCTTCTCTAATGTTACCAAATATATTATCTCTTAATAACATACCATGTATTGTTTTTTGAGATTTATTTCTTATTTTTTTATTTTTTTTTATATGATCTCCTCTGAATGTTGACACTTCAATTATTTTTTTTTTAAAAAATAAATGTACAATTTTAAATCTTTTTCCAATTATTCTAGAATATTTAAATAATTTACAAATTTGTTCTGGAGTTGCATTAGTTGTAACATCAAAATCTTTAGGAATTTTATTTAATATTACATCTCTAACACTTCCTCCTACTATAAAAGCTTGATATCCATATTTGTTTAATTTTTTTAAGACTAATTTAGCATATTTGCTAATTTTACACTTTAGCTTATTATGAAATTTATTATGTATAATCATTATATATTTAGGAAAAAATATTCGTTATTATAATACTATAAGTTAAATTATTATATATCAAAAATTTGATTAACATTAAATATTTTTTGTATTTATACTTATAATTAATATTTGTATGTGAATTTATTTTTTATTAAAAAAAAAAAAATTATTTCATTTGTAAAAAAATTAATTTTTATTAAATTATTTTTTATTATTTAAAATATATATATTTTTTCAACATAAACTTTGATATTTATATATTTTACATTAAAATATATTAATTAATTTATTTGTATTTTAAATAAAAAATATAAATTTATATATATATAAAATACAATAGGAAAAATATTATATGAAAATAGCTGCTGGTGTTGAATATTGCGGTAGTAGTTATCATGGATGGCAAGTACAAAATGATGTAATAAATAGTGTACAAAAAACTTTAGAAAAAGCTATATCATTAATAGCATGTCATAATATAAAAATATTTTGTGCTGGAAGAACTGATTCAGGAGTTCATAGTTTAGGTCAAGTAATACACTTTAGTACACATACTAAAAGAAAAAGCAAAGTTTGGTTGTTAGGTATAAATTATTATTTGCCTAAAGATATTTCGATAAAATGGATAAAAAAAGTTTCCAATAATTTTGATGCCCGTTTTAGTGCATGTTCTCGTAGATATTTTTATATAATTTATAATAGTTTTTCAAGACCAGCTGTTTTTTTTAATTATTATACCCATATATCTAAAAATATTAATATAGATATAATGAATGCTGCCTGTAAATATATAATAGGTGAACATGATTTTAGTTCTTTTAGATCTTCAAGTTGTCAATCTAAAACTTCTTATAGAAGAATAATACATCTATTTGTTGTAAAAAAATATAAATATATTGTAATTGATATTAAAGCTAATGCATTTTTACATAACATGGTTCGAATAATTGTAGGTTCTTTAATAAAAATTGGATGTGGACAAAAAACATCATTTTGGATGTATGAATTATTAACAAAAAAAAACAGAAAATTGGCTGGGCCTACAGCTCCATCTAAAGGATTATATTTTGTGTCTGTTCATTATCCAAAAAATTTTAATATCCCAACAAATAAAATAGAATTAAATTCTTTATTTTTTTAACATTATGTTAAAAGATATGTGTATTATAATAAAATTTATTTTTATTTGTTTAAATCAATTTATATTAAAAATAAAAATTATTTTTCTATAAAAGTTTATTTTACTTAAAATTTTTTGATTATATAAATAAACATAATTTTAATAATATTGTAAGTCTATAAATACTATTCTAATTCATTTTTTACTGTTACAATAGATAATTTAATAGTTCTATTTATTTTGTATACAATAACTATATTTATAAATATATTAATAGAGAATATTTAATGGTAATAAAATTTTTAAAAAAAATATTTATTAATAACAATGATAAATTGTTAAATAAAATGATGAAAACTGTGAATGTTATTAACAGCATGGAAAGTAATTTTGAAAAACTATCTAACAATCAATTAAAGTTAAAAACATATGATTTTAAAAAAAGAATAAAAAATGGAGAAAATCTTGATGATTTATTACCTGAAGCATTCGCAACCGTTAGAGAAGCAAGTAAAAGAATATTTAATATGCGTCATTTTGATGTACAATTATTAGGTGGTATTGTATTAAACAACAAATGTATAGCAGAAATGCGTACAGGAGAAGGTAAAACATTAACATCAACACTACCTGCTTATTTAAACTCTTTAACTAACAAAGGTGTTCATATTGTAACTATGAATAACTATTTAGCAAAAAGAGACGCAAAAAAAAATAAATTATTATTTAATTTCTTGAATTTAACAGTTGGTGTTAATTTACCTAATATGTCAGCTCAAGAAAAAAGGAAATCTTATTTAGCAGATATTACTTATGGTACTAATAATGAATACGGTTTTGATTATTTAAGAGATAATATGGTTAGTTCTTTTAAAGATAAAGTACAAAGAAAATTAAATTATGCTTTAATAGATGAAGTAGATTCAATTTTAATAGATGAAGCTAGAACTCCTTTAATAATTTCTGGAGAATCTGAAAATAACAAAAATTTATACACAAAAATAAAAAAAATTATTCCTTATTTAATTCTACAACATGAAAAAGAAAATAATATTTATAACTCAGGACATTTTTATTTAGATAGAAAAAATAAACAAGTATATTTAACAGAAAAAGGTTTAATAGCTATTGAAAAAATTTTGATTTTGAAAAATATTTTAAAAAAAAAAGAAACATTATATTCAAACAAAAATATTTCAATTATGCATCAAATTATTTCATTAATAAAAGCTTATTATTTATTTCATAAAAATGTAGATTATATTATTGAAAATAATAACATTGTTATTGTTGATGAACATACTGGTAGAATTATGCCTGGTAGACGATGGTCTGATGGTTTACACCAAGCCATAGAATCTAAAGAAAACTTATTTATAAAAGATGAACATCAAACGCATGCTTCTATTACATTTCAAAATTATTTTAGATTGTATCCTAAATTATCAGGAATGACAGGAACTGCGCATACTGAGTCTTTTGAATTTTCATATATATATGATTTAGAAACTATTATAATACCTACCAATGCTAAAATGATAAGAAAAGATTTTTCTGACTTAGTATATATAACTGAAAAAGAAAAAATATATGCAATTGTACAAGATATAAAAAAATGTTATTTAAGAAGTCAACCTGTATTAGTTGGAACTATTTCTATAGAAAAATCAGAAATGATATCTCATTTATTAAAAAAAATAGGTATACCTCATAATGTTTTAAATGCTAAATTACATGCAAAAGAAGCAAAAATAATTGCTCAAGCTGGAAAACAAAAATCTATAACCATTGCAACAAATATGGCAGGAAGAGGTACCGATATAATGTTAGGTGGTAATATAGAAAGCAAAATTAATAAAAATAATATTTCTAAAATTAAAAAAATATGGGAACAAGAAAATAAAAAAGTATTATTTTCTGGGGGATTACACGTAATTGGCACCGAAAGACATGAATCCCGAAGAATAGATAATCAATTAAGAGGTAGATCAGGTCGTCAAGGTGATGTTGGATCTTCAAGATTTTATTTATCTATGGAGGATAATTTGATGAAAATTTTTTCTTCAAGCAAAACTGTTGATTTGTTAAGAAAACTAGGAGTTAAGTATGGTGAGCCAATAGAACACCCTTGGGTAAATAAAGCTATTTCTAATGCACAAAAGAAAGTTGAAACACGAAATTTTGAAATAAGAAAACAATTATTAGAATATGATGACATTATTAATGAACAAAGAAAAATTATATATAAACAAAGAGATAATTTGTTAATTTCAAAAAATATTAGTAAAAATATAATAAAAATGAGAAAAGAAGTAATTAGTTATATATTTTATAAATATGATATTTTTGATGTAAGAAAAATAAAAGAAAATATAAAAAACAATATAAAAAAAATTTTGTTAAAAAAGTTTAACATGCAAAAAAAATATATCAAATATATTGTAAAAAAGTTTTCAACTAGCTCTAATGAGAAAATTATAAACAATATTGTAAATCAATTAAAAAAAAATTACGAAAAAAGAACATTTTTAATAAAAAAAAACAAAAAAATTTTGTTAGAAAAAAAAATCATGTTACAAATATTAGATAAATTATGGCAAGATCATATTAATGAAATGGATTATTTAAGACAAGGAATTCATTTTAGAGGATATGCTCAAAAAGATCCTAAACAAGAATATAAAATAGATTCTTTTAACATATTTTCTAATATGCTGAATAATTTAAAATATGAAATTATTGTATGTTTGAGTAAGATAAATGTTATTAAATAGTTGCATTTAATAATGCAATTAAAAAAAATTTTAGTAAATAATTAAATATTTTTTTTATGTACTATATTTTTAGATACATATGTGTAAAAATTTTTCAATATGTAAACTTTTTTTTTGACATCATTTAAATCACTATTATTATAAATGATATCATGTGCAAAAATATATTTTTTTTTTTTGCTAGCTTGTATTTTAATTATTTTTTTTACTTCTTGTTTGGTAATTGAATCTCTTTTTATTACTCTATAAATTTGATTTTTTATAGAACAATCTAATAAAATAATTCTATTAACTTTATTAAACATTTTTTTTTCTATCAATAAAGGGACCACCCATATGCACCATTTAGATTTAAGATGACTCATTAATTTGAAAGATTCATAATAAATTAAAGGATGCAATAAATTTTCTAACCACATTCTATTTTGTTTTGAAGAAAAAATTTTTTTTCTTAATATTTTCCTATTTAAAATATTGTTTTCAAGAATAGATTTACCAAATTTTTTTACAATTTTTTTAAATAAATTACTACCAGGTTTAATTAAATATTTAGCTATAACATCAGTATCTATAACATCAACTCCTAATTTTTTAAATTCATTAGATACTGTTGTTTTCCCAGTACCTATTCCTCCTGTGAGAGCTACAATATACATCATATAAAATAATAATAACAAAATTAATTTTATTAATAATTATAACATAAAAATTATTTTATAAATACTATAATAGTTAGTATGACTTTTTTAGGTGTTAATTTATGCGAATTGAATCAGATTTAAAACTAGGTTTTAAAGATGTTCTTATAAGGCCTAAAAGATCAACTTTAAATAGCAGATCTCAAGTAAAATTATATCGTGATTTTAAGTTTAAACATTCAGGATTATCTTGGTCAGGTATTCCAATTATTGCTGCTAATATGGATACTATAGGAACTTTCGAAATGGCTAAATCATTATCATCCTTTAAAATATTAACAGCAATACATAAATATTATTCAATTTATGATTGGGAAAATTTTATTAAAAAAAATTCCAAAAAAGTATTAAAATATATAATGGTTTCTACTGGCATTTCTAATTCCAGTTTAAAAAAAATAAAACAAATTTTATCTTTATCAAACAAATTATTATATATATGTATTGATGTAGCTAATGGGTATTCTGAAAGATTTGTTAACTTTGTAAGTAAAGTAAGAAATATGTTTCCTAATAAAATAATTTGTGCAGGTAATGTTGTTACAGGAGAAATGGTAGAAGAACTAATCATTTCTGGAGCTGATTTGGTAAAAGTTGGTATTGGTCCAGGATCTGTTTGTACAACAAGAATTAAAACAGGAATAGGATATCCTCAATTATCAGCTGTTATAGAATGTTCTGATGCAGCACATGGTTTATCTGGACAAATTATAAGCGATGGTGGTTGTACAGTATCTGGTGATATTTCTAAAGCTTTTGGTGGAGGAGCTGATTTTGTTATGTTAGGAGGTATGTTAGCTGGTCACAAAGAATCTGAATGTGAAATAATAAAAGAAAATGGTAAAAAATTCATTTTGTTTTATGGAATGAGTTCCAAATTAGCCATGAAAAGATATATAGGTGATATTTATCGTTATAGAACATCTGAAGGTAAAAAAGTAAAAATAATATTTAAAGGATTAGTATACAATACAATACAAGATATTTTAGGTGGTTTAAGATCAGCTTGTACTTATGTTGGTGCTTGTAAAATTAAAGAATTAACTAAAAGAACAACTTTTATTAGAGTTTTAGAACAAGAAAACAGAATTTTTAATAATTGAATTATTTTTATTTTATAAATTATAATTTTTTTTTACAACAACTAATATTATTTATTTTTAATAAATTACTATATGAGAGAATAAGTATATTTATGTCTAATGATTTATATAATAATGATATTGATCCAATAGAAACTCAAGAATGGTTAGATTCCTTAAAATCAATAATTAAATTAGAAGGAATTGAAAGAGCAAAATTTATTGTTGATAAAATTTTAAAATTTGCTAATAAAAAAAAAATAATACCTATGAATTATTCTTTAATAAGTAATTATATTAACACCATATCTGTTAAAGATGAAGTTAAATATCCAGGTAACTTATTATTAGAAAACAAAATATGTTCTGCAATTCGTTGGAATGCAATAATGATTGTATTAAGAGCATCTAAAAAAAATTTAGATTTAGGTGGTCATTTATCTTCTTTTCAATCTTCAGCTACAATATATGAAATATGTTTTAATCATTTTTTTAAAGCTAGAACATGTAAAAATGGAGGAGATTTAGTATATTTTCAAGGTCACATATCTCCAGGTATTTATGCACGTGCTTTTTTAGAAGGAAGATTAACTAAAAAACAATTGAATAATTTCCGTCAAGAAGTAGATGGTGATGGACTTTCTTCTTATCCTCACCCTAAATTAATGCCTGATTTTTGGCAATTTCCTACAGTATCTATGGGATTAGGTCCAATATGTGCTATTTATCAAGCTAAATTTTTGAAATATTTAGAAAATAGATCTTTAAAAAAAACCAAAGAACAAACAGTGTATGCATTTTTAGGAGATGGTGAAATGGATGAACCTGAATCTAAAGGAGCAATATCTATAGCATCTCGTGAAAAATTAGATAATTTAATATTTATTATAAATTGTAATTTGCAAAGATTAGATGGACCTGTTATAGGAAATGGTAAAATAATTAATGAATTAGAAAGTATATTTTGTGGTTCAGGTTGGGAAGTTATAAAAGTAATATGGGGTGGAAAATGGGACAAATTAATTAAAAAAGATAAAACAGGTAAATTAATAAGTTTAATGAATGAAACTTTAGATGGAGATTACCAAAATTTTAAATCAAAAAATGGATCTTATGTGAGAAAACATTTTTTTGGAAAATATAAGGAAACATTAAATTTAGTTGAAAATATGACAGATGAAGAAATTTGGGAATTAAATCGAGGTGGTCACGATTCTATCAAAATTTATAATGCAATAAATAAAGCTAAAAAAATAAAAAAAAAACCAGTGGTTATTTTAGCACATACTATTAAAGGATATGGTTTAGGAAAAATAGCTGAAGGCAAAAACATTGCTCATCAACTAAAAAAAATAAACATAGAAAATATATATTATATAAGAGATAAATTAAATATACCAATTAATAATAAAAAAATAAAAAAATTGCCATTCATATCTTTTAAAAAAGGTTCAGAAGAATTTCAATATTTACATAATAAAAGAAAAAAATTAGGTGGATATTTGCCAACTAGATTATGTAATTTTACTAAAAAAATGATATTGCCAAATATAAATGATTTTTCTTCTTTATTAGCCAAACAAAAAAAAAAAATATCAACTACAATAGCTTTTATTAGAATATTAAATATATTTTTGAAAAATAAACATATTAAAAATAGAATAGTACCTATTATTGCAGATGAAGCAAGAACATTTGGTATGGAAGGTTTATTTAGACAAATAGGTATTTATAGTTCAGAAGGACAAAAATATACTCCTCAAGATTATGATATGTTAGCATATTATAAAGAAGATAAAAAAGGACAAATTTTACAAGAAGGTATAAACGAATTAGGAGCTGCAGCTTCATGGTTGTCTGCAGCAACTTCATATAGCACAAATAATTTTCCTATGATACCTTTTTATATTTATTATTCTATGTTTGGATTTCAAAGAACTGGTGATTTATTTTGGGCTGCTGCAGATCAACAAGCTAGAGGTTTTCTTATAGGAGGAACTTCTGGTAGAACTACATTAAATGGTGAAGGATTACAACACGAAGATGGACATAGTCATATATATTCATTAACTATACCTAATTGTATTTCATATGATCCAGCATATGCTTATGAGGTTGCAGTTATTATAAATAATGGATTAAATAGAATGTATGGAGAAAATCAAGAAAATATATATTATTACATAACTGTTACTAATGAAAATTATCATATGCCTTCTATTCCCAAAAATGTAGAAAATGGAATATGTAAAGGTATATATAAATTAAAAACTACTAAAGGAAATATTGCTAAAGTACAATTATTAGGTTCAGGTGCTATTTTAAAACAAGTATGTAAAGCATCTAAAATATTATCTAAAGATTACAATATAAAATCAGATGTTTATAGTGTTACTTCTTTCACAGAATTAGCTAGAGATGGAGAAAATTGTTTAAGATGGAATATGTTAAATCCTCATAAAAATCCAAAAATACCGTATCTTAAAAAAGTTATGAATAATTATCCAGCTATCGCTTCTACTGATTATATGAAATTGTTTGCTGAACAAATAAGAAATTACATACCTACAAAATATTATTATGTTTTAGGAACTGATGGTTTTGGTAAATCAGATAGTAAGAAAAAACTACGTCATTATTTTGAAATTAATTCCTTTTATATAGTAGTTTCAGCATTATATCAATTATTTAAAATTGGTAAAATAGACAAAAAAACAGTTTATGAATCAATTACTAGATTTAATATTGATAGAAACAAAATAAATCCACTTTTCTCATAAGAGATAAAATGAATGGAAAAAAAAATTTATATACCTGATATTGGTTTAGAAAAAGCAGAGATAATTGAAATATTTGTAAAAAAAAATGATTTAGTAAAAAAAAATGATTCTTTGATGATAGTAGAAGGAAGTAAAACTTCTATGGAAATACCTTCTCCATATTCAGGAACCATTAAAAATATATTTAAAAAAATAGGTGACAAAATAAAAACAAATTCATTAATAATGGTTTGCAAATTAAGCAACGATAAAAAATTTGACATAAATGAAAAAAAAATAAAAAAAATAGATAATTATTATTTAAATAAAAAACAATTTATAATAAATGCTTCTCCTATGATAAGAAAATTAGCGAGAATAAAAAATATAAATTTAAATGATGTTAATGGAACTGGTTTAAAAGGTAGAATATTGAAAGAAGATTTAAATATTTATATAAAAAAAAATATTAATAATATAAATATTGATAAAAAAATTAAAGAAATAATTTGTTTTAAAAAAAGTAAAAAATTTAAAAAAGAAAATACAAAAGAAATTCTATTTTCTAGTATACAAAAAATTTCTAGTCAAAGATTACATAAAAATTATCTAATGGTTCCACATGTTACACAATTTGATGAAGTAGACATAACTGATTTAGAAAAATTTAGGAAAAAATATAACAAAAGTATTTCATCAAAAAAGTTGACTTTACTTCCTTTCATAATAAAAGCTGTATCAAAATCTTTAGAAAAATATGAAAAATTTAATTCTAGTTGGTTAAATAATAATAAAATAATAATAAAAAAATATATTAATATAGGAATTGCAGTGGCAACAAAAAATGGATTAGTAGTTCCAGTTATAAAAGATGCAAATAAAAAAAATATTAAAAATATTTTTGATGAAATTATTAAAATAGTTAAATTATCTAAAAAAAGTAAATTAAAAATTAATCAATTACAAGGAGGAACTTTTACCATATCTAATTTAGGAGGTATTGGAGGAAAGTTTTTTACTCCTATTATAAACTGTCCAGAAGTTGCAATTTTAGGAGTATCTAAAAGTTTCATAAAACCAGTTTGGAAAAAAGATAATTGGATTCCTAGAGTGATATTACCGTTATCATTATCTTTTGATCATAGAATAATTGATGGAATTGATGCATCTATTTTTATTACATATATAAACAAAATTTTATCTGACATTCGTTATATAATAATGTAAATTAAATGTGAAAACAATTATTATAAATAATTTTTATAAAAAATAAATATTTAAAAGGCAAATTTTATGTCTAAAAAAGAAATAAATACTCATGTAGTTGTAATTGGATCCGGGCCTGCAGGATATTCAGCAGCATTTAGATGTTCTGATTTGGGTTTAAAAACTTTGTTAATTGAAAAAAATAATTTTTTAGGAGGAGTTTGTTTAAACGTAGGGTGTATACCATCAAAATCATTATTATATATCGCAAAAATAATAAAAGAAACAAAAAATATATCTAATTATGGTGTTAAATTTGAAAAATGTAAAATAGATATAAATAAAATAAATAATTGGAAAAAAAATGTTATATTAAAACTTAATAATGGATTAAAAAATTTATCAAATAAAAAAAAAATAAAAATTATTTATGGTAATGCAAAATTTATTAATAACAAAAAAATAAAAGTCAAACAAAACAATAAATATATATATATAAATTTTAATTATGCGATTATATCTACAGGATCCAAACCTGCTAAATTACCTCTAATTACATATAAAAATAAACGTATATGGAATTCCACTGAAGCTTTGAAAATTCCTTATATTCCTAAACGTTTATTAATTATCGGTGGTGGAATAATAGGTTTAGAAATAGCAACTATATATAGTTCTTTAGGTTCAAAAAAAATAAATATAATTGAAAATTCTGAACAAATATTACCTTTTTTAGATAAAGATGTTATAAATATGTACCAAAAAGAATCTAACAAATATTTTTCTATAATGTTAAATTCTTTTATATCTAAAATTATGTTAAATAAAAAAAATATATCTGTAATCATAAGAAAAAAAAATAATTCATTAAAAATTGAAAAAGAATATGATGCTATTCTTGTTTCAATTGGTAGAGTACCTTCAATAAATATTATAAAAAATAGTAATTTAAATATTAAAATTAAAAATAACTTTGTTAAAGTAAATAATCAAATGTGCACTAATATATCTAATATTTATGCTGTAGGTGATATTACAGGTAATCCCATGTTAGCACATAAAGCAATTCATCAAGGTAGATTAGCAGCAGAAGTTATTTCAGGAAAAAAACATTTTTTTACTCCTAAAGTTATACCTTCTGTGGCATATACTGATCCTGAAATAGCTTGGGTTGGTATAACTGAAAAAGAAGCTATAAAAAATAAAATATCATATAAAACATCAACTATTAATTGGAATATGTGTGGAAAAGCTATATCTTCTAATAACACCAATGGTTTAACAAAACTTATTTTTGATACAAATAATAGAATAATAGGTGGATTAATTGTAGGTCATAATGCTGGAGAAATAATTTCAGAAATATCCATTGCAATTGAAATGTGCTGTGATGCTGAAGATATTTCTTTAACAATACATCCTCATCCAACTTTAAATGAAACAATTCGTATGGCCGCAGATTTATATCAAAAAACATCAACTGATATTTAATATTTAAATAATTAGTTATTTATAAAAATATTTTTTTCTAAAAATTACTTAGATTATTTTTAATAATATTAAAATTTTCTAAAACACAAAATAATATTTTTGAAGAATTATAAACAGATAAAGATAAAAAATTTTTAAAATCATAATGAGATTTTTCGTTAGAAAAATCAGATATAGATTTTATTACTATGATCGGTATTTTAAATTTATAACAAACGTGAGATATGGCACATGATTCCATATCTACAGCTATTGCTTTAGGAAATTTTTTTAAAATATTAATACTTCTTTTTTTGTTTATAAATTGGTCCCCAGTTAACAATAATCCTGTTATAATTTTTTTTTCTGAAATAATTTTGTTTTTAAATTTATTAAATATAATTTTATTTATTTTCATAAAAGCAGGTATTTTAGGTATTTGTCCTAATTTATATTTAAAAGCAGTAACATCAACGTCATGATACCCAATTTTATTGGGTATTAATATAGTTCCTATTTTATATTTATTACTCAAACTTCCAGCAGAACCTATATTAATCATAATTTTTATATCAAAATTATTTATTAATATCATACTACTTATTGTTGCTGAAACTTTTCCTATCCCAGAAATGATAATATAAATAACAAAATTATATACTTTACCAAAATAAATTTTAAAACCACAAATTTTTATTTTTTTTTTGTTTTTTATTTTTTTATATATTAAAAAAGCTTCTTTTTTAATTGCAACAATTACACCTATCTTCATATTTTTTTTATTATTTTTATTTTTTAAATGTTAAACGATATTCCACAACTACATGTATTTTTTGCATTAGGATTAATTACTATAAATTTAGAACTTTGCAAAGTTTTTTTATAATCTAATGTGCTTCCTATTAAATATTGAAAACTAATATAATCTACAACTAAAACAATTTTTTTTTTTATATAAATATCATTTTTTTTTAATGCATTGTCTGTGCAAAACAAATATTTGAATCCATTACATCCTCCTCCTGTTATGTATATTCTAAAATATTTTTTTTTGTCATCATTAAGTATTATTTTTTTAATTCTTTTTATTGCATTTTTCGTAATATTTAATTTTTGTTTTTCAACATTATTCATTTTATTTTTCCATACAAAGAATTAATTTTAAAATAACTAAATTTTTTATTTATATTATTTTTTTTCTATAGTGCGCATAATTGCACTACGAGAAGATCTGTTTTTTTGTTTTTCATGAACACTAGGAAATATTTTACTAATTATTTTTATTTTTTTTTTTCTTATACTATTTATTTGAATTTCTGTAAGAGGTAGTTTATTAGGTATTGAAATTTTACCGCTAAATTTGTTTATAAATTTTTTTACTATTTTATCTTCTAATGAGTGAAAACTAATAATTGTCAATCTTCCTTTTTTTTTTAATATTTTTAAAGAGTGATTTAGTATTGATTTCAATTCTTTTAATTCTTGGTTAATAAATATACGAATTGCTTGAAAAGTTTTAGTAGCCGGATGTTTATTTCTTTTTCTTAAAAAAATGTTATTTTTGATAATTTTTGATAATTCTAAAGTATTTTTTATATCTTTTTTTTTTTTATAATTAAATATTAATTTAGCTATTTTTTTAGAAAATCTTTCTTCACCATATTTTCTTAATACTAATTCAATAGATTTTTGATTAGATTTTGACAACCATTGACGAGCGTTGATGTTATTTTTATTAGAATTGTCTATTCTCATATCTAAAGGTCCTTTTTTAATAAAAGAAAAACCTCTTTTAGGATCATTTAGTTGTATAGATGATATTCCTAAATCTATTATTATTCCATTAATTAATCCTAACATTTTTTTTTTTTTGATATATTTTATTAATTTTGAAAAACTCAAATGTATTATTTTAAATCTATTATCTTTTATTTTTTTTTCTCCATATTTTACTGCTTTTAAATCTTTATCTATTGCGTATAATTTTCCTTTACTATTTAATTTTTCTAATATTTTTTCAGAATGACCTCCTCCTCCAAAAGTACAATCTATATATATACCATTAGGTATAATATTAAGAGATTTAATGCTTTCTTTTAACAAAACACTTTTATGTTTTTTTATCATATTATTTTTATGTATATTTAACAAATATTTTTTATTGTTTGTATTATATTTTTTTTAATACATATATATATAAATATATTAATTCTTATGTATTACTACAATTCCCGATCTAGATGTTTCAATAATATTAGAATCTTCTTTTATTATTTTTATGAAAGAATTTATCCTTTTATTGTTGTCTGTTAATTGAATTATATATTTGTTTAATTTGATATTTATTATTTTTCCTTTAAATTTTTTTATATTTTTTTCTATTTCTTTTTTTTTATGTTTTTTTAATTTTATTTTTAACAAAATTATTTCTTTAGTAATATAATCTAAAAAATTCAACTCTCTAACTTGTAAAACATCTATCAATTTATGTAATTGTTTTTTAATTTGTTCTAAAGTATTATTATCTCCAATAGTTTGTATAGTCATGGAAGATAAAGTTGGATCTTCTGTAGGAGAAACGGTTAAACTTTCAATATTGTATCCTCTTTGTGAAAATAAGCCAACTACTCTTGATAAAGCTCCTGATTCATTTTCCAGAATTATTGATAATGTTTTAAGCATTATAAACTCTCTTTTTTTTAGGATGTCTTAATAACATATCTTTCATTGATCCATTTCTAATTTGCATTGGATACACATGTTCTTTTTTATCAACGAAAATATTTACAAAAACTAATTTTCCTTTTTTTGATTTTTTTATAGCTAACTTTAACTTTTCTTTTAATTCATATGAATATTTTATATTAATACCTATATGACCATATGATTTTGCTAATGTTACAAAATCAGGTAAAGATTTCATATATGAATGAGAATGTCTGCCATCATAAATCATATCTTGCCATTGTTTAACCATACCTAATGAACTATTATTTAAATTTATTATTATTATCGAGAGTTTGTATTGCATAGCTGTAGATAATTCTTGAATATTCATTTGAATACTACCATCACCTGTTATACAAAAAACATTTTTTTTAGGAAAAGCTAATTTTACTCCTAATGCAGCCGGTAAACCAAAACCCATAGTACCTAAGCCTCCTGAATTTATCCATCTTCTAGGTTTATTAAAATGATAATATAATGCAGTAAACATTTGATGTTGGCCTACATCTGAAGTTATATAAGCATTACCTAAAGTTAATTTATATAATGTTTCTATAACTAATTGAGGTTTTATTTTTTTTTCATCTTTTCGATATAACAAACTTTTTTTTTTTCTACAATTATCAATAAATTTCCACCATTTAACAATGTTATTTTTTAACATATTTTTTTTGTTTATTAAATAAATAAATTTTTTTAAAATTTTTTTAGCATCACCAATAATAGGAATGTCTGCTTTTACTGTTTTGGATATAGATGTTGGATCAATATCTATATGTAATATTTTTGCATTAGGACAATATTTTTCTAAATTATTTGTTGTTCTATCATCAAATCTGACGCCAATAGCAAATATTAAGTCTGCATAATGCATAGCCATGTTAGCTTCATAGGTTCCATGCATTCCTAACATAGATAAATTTTGATAATGATTACCTGGAAAAGATCCTAAAGACATCAAAGATGTTACAACTGGTAATTTTAGTTTTTTAGCAAAAATATACAATTCCTTATGACATTCTGAGCTAATTACTCCTCCTCCTGAATATATTATCGGTTTTTTAGATTTCATTAATATTTTAAAAGCTTTTTTTATCTTTTTCAAATTAATTTTTTTTTCAGGATTATAAGATCTAATGTTAATTTTTTTAGGGCATATGTATATTTTTTTTTTATAAACATTCAATATATCTTTAGGTAAATCTATAACTACAGGTCCTTTTCTTCCTGTAGAAGATATAAAAAAAGCTTTTTTAAAAATTAATGGTATGTCTTCTGTATTTTTTACTAAAAAACTATGTTTAACTATTGGTCTTGAAATTCCTATCATATCACATTCTTGAAAAGCATCATAACCAATCAAAGATGATGATACTTGGCCTGATATTATTATCATTGGTATAGAATCCATATATGCTGTTGCTATGCCAGTAATAGAGTTAGTTGCTCCTGGACCAGATGTTACTAATACAACACCTGTTTTCCCTGTAGCTCTAGCATAACCATCTGCCATATGAGTAGCTCCTTGCTCATGTCTTACTAAAATATGTTTTATATTTTTATTTTTTTTTAAAGCATCATATATATCTAAAACTGCACCTCCTGGATATCCAAAAATATATTTTATATTTTGATCGATTAAAGATTGAACGACCATTTCTGCACCTGACATCATATTTTTTTCCTTTATTAAATATATTTTTAATAATTTTATTTTAAAAAAATAAATTTTAGTATTTAAAATATTTTAATTGTTATTTATCAAAATTATTTTAATATATATAAAATATTTTAATTAATTTTACATATAAATTAATTAATATTAATAGTATTAGTTAATATTTTTCTTAATTTTAAAATTAATAAATGATTATTACTCATCATCAATTAATTTTGCATTAGATTATTTATAAAAATTATTTTTTGAATAGTTCAGAAAAGATTTAAAAAAAAATTAAATTTATATATCATTTATATTTATAATATATTATTAGTAAAAAAAAAAACAATATTAATTTTATTTAAACAAATATTTAAAAAAAAACTTGATGTCTTTTTTATTTGTTAATCAATAATAGTTAATATTTAATAAAAATTATATAATTTAAGAAAAATATAATAACAATAATTATTATAACATGAGAATATATAATAATGAAAAAAATAATTCATTTCTTAGTTTCTAATTTTTTAATATTTTTCATTTTCATTTTTTGTAAAACAGCTACAAGTGTTCAAAAAAACTTACATAAAACACCACCAATTAATAGAGAAATTAGTTTATCTTCTGTTGTAGATAGAGTAAATTCCTCCATAGTTAGTATTACAATAGAAGGAAATTCTTCTATATTTTCTAGAAAATTAAATAAAAAGTTAAAACCTCTTTTTGGAAAAGATTCACTTTTTTGCCATAAAGGATCTTTATTATATGGATCACCTTTATGTGAAAAAGATCAAGAAGACGATACATTAGAAAAAAACAATTTTAAAGCTTTAGGTTCTGGAGTAATATTTGATGCACATCATGGATATATTGTGACTAATAATCATGTTATAGATAATGCTAGGAAAATTCAAGTAAAATTGAATGATGGTAGTACTTATTTAGCAAAACTAATTGGAGCTGATTTAAAATCAGATATTGCAGTTATTAAACTAAAAAAATTTAACAAATTAACTGCAATTAAAATAGGAAATTCTGACAAATTAAAAGTTGGAGATTATGTTTTATCTATAGGAAATCCATACGGGTTAAATGATACAGTAACATTTGGCATAATATCAGCATTAAATAGAAGTGGGTTGAATATAGAAAATTACGAAAATTTTATTCAAACAGATGCTGCTATCAATAAAGGTAATTCTGGAGGTGCTTTAGTAAACATTAATGGTGAATTAATAGGCATAAATACAGCAATATTATCTCCAACAGGAGGTAATATAGGAATAGGATTTTCTATACCAAGTAATATTGTAAAGAGTTTAATTAAACAAATATTAAGATATGGTCATGTTAAAAGAGGACAAATAGGGATAATTGGTTCTGAGCTAAATTCAAAAATTGCTAACTCTTTATCAATTGATGTAAACCAAGGTGTATTTATAAATAAAGTATTATTTAAATCTTCAGCTTTTTTTTCGGGAATACATGAAGGTGATATTATCATAGCATTTAACAAAAAACCAATATACAATTTTTTGTCATTTAGAGCAGAACTAGGATCTTTACAAGTAGGATCAAAAATACAATTAACTTTATTAAGAGATAAAAGAATATATTCAATAAAAACTAAAATAAAATATAATATTAAAGATTTAACAAAAATTAATATGAACTATCCTAGGATAGAAGGAGCTAAATTAAATAATTATGTAATTAATAAAAAAAACAAAGGAGTTATAATAGAATTAGTAATACCAAATACTCATTCTTATAAAATAGGATTTGTAAAAAAAGACATTATAATTAGTATTAACAATTTAAAAGTAAATAATTTACAAGATTTAAAAAAAATATTAAAAAATCAAAAAAAAAAAGTATTAGCATTTAAAATTAGAAGACATGGAAAATTTATGTATTTATTTCTTCAATAATTTTTTTAGTGTCCTTTTATTAAAGGACACTAATATTTTAATATTTAATAATTTTAATTTAAAATTTATTATTTTATATTTCTCAAAATTTTATTTATTTTAACTTTTTCTAAAGTTTTTTTATCAACTTTTTTAACTATAATAGCTGCATACAAATTATATTTTCCATTATTAGAAGGCAAAGTACCAGGTACAACAACAGAGTTTTCTGGAATAATACCATAATTTATTTCTTCAGTTTTGCGATTATATATTTTAGTACTTTGTCCAATATAAACTCCCATTGAGATAACTGAACCTTTTTTTACTATTACACCTTCTACTATTTCAGATCTAGCTCCAATAAAACAATTGTCTTCAATTATAGTTGGATTATTTTGCAATGGTTCTAAAACTCCTCCTATACCAACCCCTCCAGAAATATGGACATTTTTTCCTATTTGAGCACATGATCCTATCGTAGCCCAAGTATCGATCATACTATTTTTTGATATGTAAGCTCCAATATTTACATATGAAGGCATTAAAACACAATTTTCTTCTATGAAAGATCCATATCTTACTGTTGCGTGAGGAACTATTCTATAATTTTTTTTTGAAAAATCTTCTTCACAAAAATTAGAAAACTTAAGAGGTACTTTATCATAATAATTATTTGTATTAGTACTGAAAATTTTATTTTTTTTATAATTTAAATATAACAATATTGCTTTTTTAATCCATTGATGTGTTACCCATTTATTATTAATTTTTTCTGAAACTCTAATTTTTCCATCATTTAACATACTAATTACTTTTTCAATATCTTTTTTTTCATTTTTATCTATATTTTTTTTTTTGTGAAAACTTTGTTTATTAAATATATTTTTTATTTTGTTTTTTATATTTTTCATATATACTCTTTATTAATAAATATTTATTAAATCAATAAAATAATTTGAATTAATAATTTAAAATTTATCTAAATAATTAATTATTTTTTATATTTTCTTTTTCTCTTTTAGTTAAAATTTCACATCCATTTTTTGTTATTAATACAGTATGTTCATATTGTGCTGATAAACTTCTATCTTTAGTTTTTACAGTCCAACCATCTTTCATACATTTTACAGATTTGCTTCCTGCATTAATCATAGGTTCTATTGTAAAAACCATATTTTTTTTTATAATTAGATTATTTTTATTAGATTTATAATGAAGTATTTGAGGTTCTTCATGAAAATAACGTCCAATACCATGTCCACAATAATCTCTAACAACAGAAAATCCTTTTTTTTCAACATATTTTTGTATTGTTTCTCCTATTTTATATAGTTTTATTTCTGGTTTTATTACCTTTATTGCTAAATATAAGCTTTTTTTTGCTACATAACATAAACGTTTAGATAAAATACTTGGTTTACCTACAAAAAACATTTTAGAAGTATCACTGTAATATTTGTTTTTAACAACTGTAACATCAATATTTACAATATCTCCATTTTTAAGTTTTTTATTTTTATTTGGTATACCATGACAAACTATATCATTGACTGATATACAAACTGACTTTGGAAAACCTTGATATCCTAAACATCCAGGTATAGCTTTTTTTTTTATTATAAAGTCATGACATATATCGTTTAATTCTAAGGTAGTTATATTTGGTATTACATATGACTTTATCATTTCTAATACTTCTGATGCTATTTTGCTAGCAATTTTTATTTTTTTTATTTCGGATTTATTTTTTAATAAAACATTCATAATTTTTAAAATTTTTTAGTTATAAATATATTGTATTGTTTAAAATATACTTAAAAAAATTATTTATAAAGTTATAAATAATTTTTATTAAAAAGTTTAATTATTATATAAATAAGTTTATATTAATAATTTATTTTATTTTTTTTTATATTTAAAATACAATAAAATATAATTTAATTTCAATATTGTATTAAATATATAAATATTTTTATAAAGGATCAATTTATGAAATTAGTTTCTATGAGAGATATGTTAAAAGCAGGAGTCCATTTTGGACACCAAACTCGTTATTGGAATCCTAAAATGAAATCTTTTATTTTTGGTTCTCGTAATAAAATACATATTATTAATCTAGAAAAAACTTTACCGATGTTTAATAAAGCTTTATTAGAATTAAATAAAATTGCTATAAAAAAAGGAAAAATTTTATTTGTAGGTACTAAAAAAACTGCAAACAAACAAATAAAAGAGACAGCATTAACTTGTAAACAATTTTATGTAAACCAAAGATGGTTAGGTGGTATGCTTACTAATTGGAAAACAGTTCGTCAATCTATAAAAAGATTGAAAGATTTGGAAATACAATCTAAAGATGGTACTTTTAATAAACTAACAAAAAAAGAAGCATCAATAAGACACAAAGAATTATTAAAATTAGAAAATAGTTTAGGTGGTATAAAAGATATGGGTACATTACCAAATGCTATTTTTGTTATAGATGCTTTACATGAACAAATTGCTATTAAAGAAGCTAATAGCTTAGGTATATCTGTGTTTGCTGTAGTGGATACCAATTCTAGTCCTTATGGTGTAGATTATATAATACCAGGTAATGATGACGCTATAAGATCTATAAATTTGTATCTAAAGTTTATTACTTATGCTATTACCAAAAAAAAAACATTTAAAATATAATAGTTATAGCAATATTTCTTGTTCGCTGTCAAAAGACAGCGTGATTTTTTATTTAAAAATATTACATTATCTGAGGAAAAAATGAAAAAAAATATATTGGAATTAATAAAAAAATTAAGATATATAACTGGTGTAGGTTTTTTAGAATGCAAAAAATCATTAATAAAATCTAAATATGATATAAATTTAGCTGTTGATAATTTAAGGCTATCAGGTACTATTAAAGCAATTCAAAAATCTAATAGAGAAGTTGGTTCAGGTATTATTTGTAGTATTATTGAAAAAAAATGTAAAGGATTATTAATTGAATTAAATTGTGAAACTGATTTTGTTTCTCACAATAGTAATTTTATAAAGTTTGGTAACAAAATAACAAAAGAAATTTTATTTAAAAAATTAAATAATTTAGAATCAATAAAAAAACATTTTGAAATAGAAATAAATGAATTAATATCAAAATTTGGTGAAAACATAAAAATTAGACGTTTTTCTATTATAGAAGGTGAAAACATAATATCTTATGTGCATAATAATCGTATAGGTGTATTAATAGATATTGATAAAAATGAACAAGAATTAGGAAAACAATTATCTATGCATATAGCTGCAAACAGACCAAAATATATAAACGTAGAAGATGTACCTTTAAACTTAATAGAAAAAGAAAGAAAAATTCAGTGTAATATAGTTAGCAAGTTGTGTAAAAATAAAAAAATTACAGAAAAAATAGTTAATAATAAAATAAACAAATTTATTGAAGAATTAGTGATCAAAAAACAATATTTTATAATGGATTTAAATAAGTTAATATCGCAATTATTGTTAGAAAATAATGTCAACATAAATAAATTTGTAAGATTTGAATTATGCGAATCGATATAAATTTAATTAATAAATTATATAATAATTATTTTATGTTTATTATTTAAAATGATTATTTAATATTTTAGGAAAAACATGAATATTAAATATAAATTACCTAAATATAATAGAATTTTACTTAAAATAAGTGGAGAATCTATTAAAGGAACAAAAAAATATGGTATATCATCTAAATTTTTGTTTAAAATATCTAAAGATATAAAAAAAATAATAAAACTAGGTGTTCAAATAGGTATTGTAATTGGAGGAGGTAATTTATTTAGAGGATCACTATTATCTAAAAAAGGAATAAATCACATTATATCAGATCAAATTGGAATGTTATCTACTATAATAAATAGTTTAGCTATGTTTGATATTTTGAATAAACAAAAAATTAAAACTTGTTTAATGTCTTCTTTACCAATTCATAATATTTGTAGATCTTATGACAGACAAAAGGCATTAAAATTATTAAAAAAAAAATATGTTGTAATATTTTCAGGAGGTACAGGTAACCCTTTATTTACAACAGATTCAGCTGCTTGTTTAAAAGGAATAGAAATAAATGCTGATATAATATTAAAAGCTACTAAAGTCGAAGGAGTATATTCTTCAGATCCGTTAAAATGTTCTAAAGCAATTATTTATAAAAAATTATTATATAAAGAAATATTAAGTAAAAAATTAGAAATTATGGATTTATCTGCTTTTATTTTAGCAAAAAATCATAACATACCTATAAGAATTTTTAATATAAATAAAAAATCTATTTTGTACAATATTTTATTAGGAAAACAAGAAGGTACATTAATTACTAATTAATAATTGTTAAATTTGTTAATATAAATAAAAATTTAAAAAACTTAAAATAGGTGTCAAATTGATTAATAATATTTTAAAAAAAACTGAAGAAAAAATGAAAAAAAAAATATTTTTTTTCAAGACAAATATAAATAAATTAAGAACAAACTATGCATCTCCCGAATTATTGTCAAATATTTTTATCGATTATTATGGAAAAAAAACTACATTAAAAGAAGTATCTAATATAGTAGCAGAAAATTCTTTTACATTAAAAATAAATGTATTTGATGTTAATATCATAAAACAAATAGAAAAATCTATTTTAAATTCAGAATTAAATTTAAATCCTATATCCAAAGGAAACACTATAAAATTAATTATTCCAGCATTAACTGAAGAAAGAAGAAAAAATTTAATAAAATTAGTAAAAAAAGAGTCTGAATCTACTAAAATACTAATTAGAAATATTAGACGTAATTCTAAAAAATATATTAATTCTTGTGCAAAATCTAAATTAATTAATACAGATGAAAACAAATTTTATGAGAATAAAATACAAAAATTAACTAATGTTTATGTAAAAGAAATTGATAAAATATTAAAATTAAAAGTTGCTCAATTATCTAAAATATAAAAAATATTGAATAAATAATATTTAAAAATATTTTTTAATTCTTATGCAATTTTTTTTGTAAGAAATAAAAATTATTATTTTTTATTAATACAATAAAGTTATTTTTTAAATAAAAAAAATTTTATATATACAACACAACATTTATGTAAACTATATAACAACATAGAAAAAATTTTATTATGAAAATAAAAAAACTTTTGATATTTTTAATGTTATTTATTAATTTTAACATATGTTATGCATGTAATAATTTAAATAACATTAATATATTAGGAATTGAAAAAATACCTTTCAGTAAAATATTAAATGCTATATCTAAAAATATACAATCAAATAAAGATGTTTTTAAATCAGATAATATTATTCATAATTTATTTAATACAGGTTATTTTAATAATATACAAATAAAAAATTTTGATAATAAAACTTATATATATTTGAAAGAAAAAAACATTATTTCTAATGTACTATTTAAAGGAAATATTACTATAAGTAATGATGTTATTAAACAATGTTTATCTTCTCTTAATATTAAGAAAAATGAATATTTTGATAAATATTATTTTTTTTTATTTAATAAAAAAATAAAAAAAAAATATTTTATTAAAGGAAAATATGGAGCTCATTGTAATTTATCAATAACTCATTTACCAAATAATTATGTTCAACTAAATATAAATATAGTAGAAGGTGTGAATTCTATATTAAATAAAATAAAAATAGTAGGAAATAAAAAATATTCTAAAAATATGTTGTTAAACATGTTCAATAAAAAACATAATGTTTTTTTATGGAATTTACGAAATAAAAATTATTATTATCCATATGAACTTTCTAAATCATTAAAAAAATTACAAGAATTATATTTTAAAAACGGTTTTATTAATTTCAAAATTAATTACATATCTGTTATTTTTTCTAAAAATAGTATGAAATCTAATATTTATGTTAATATCCATGAAGGAAATCAATATAAAATAAAAAAAATAAATGTGTTTTCTAACACAAAAAATTTAAAAAAATTAATAAAAAAAATTTTTAGAAATTATAACAACAATCTATATAATATAAATTTTATAAAAGATATTGAAAATAAAATTAAAGAATTTTTAAGTAATTATGGATATTTAGAACCAGAAATAAATATATATCCTATTATAAATCATAATAAAAATACTGTAGAATTATCTTGCTATATTAATAAAGGTTATTCATTTATAGTAAATAATATTTATATCACAGGAAACATTAATACTGAAGATAATGTTATCAGAAGAGAGATAAAACAGTTAGAAAACAAAATAATTAATATCATGTTTGTTAAACAAAGTGAAGAAAATATCAAGAATAGTGGTTATTTTAGCTCGGTTAATACTCAAATAGTACATACTAAAAATACTTTAAATAAAGTAGATATCATCTATACAGTTAAAGAAAAAAATAATAACGAAATAAATGTTGGTTTAAAATATAAAAAAAAAACAGGTGTTAATTTTAATATAAGTTTAAATCAAAATAATTTTTTAGGTACAGGTAATATATTTAGTTTTGAAGGAAATAAAAATTTACAAAATAATAGTTTTTCAACATCTTTTATTTATTTTCCTAAATATTCAAAAAAATATAATTTTAGTAATATGTTTTATTTTAAAAATGTAAAGAGAGATGAATACGATGATTTAAATTATAAAAAAATAATTTATGGAATGAAAAACAACATATATATTAATAAAAAAGAAAATAAAAGTATTAATTTAGGATTAGATTATAATAATAATGTAATAAAAAAAATAGAAGATAATTCTTATATTGTTCATGATATAAATTCAAAAAAAACATTTAATGGAAACTCAAAACATTTTAATATTTTCGTAAAAGATTTATTTATGAATTATTTTTTTAGTATAAAACATCATAATAATTTTTATAATTATAATAATATATATATATCAGGAAAAATAACATTTCCTTTTTCTAATAATTTTTTTTATAAAACAGAAATAGAATCTAATAAAGAATTATTATTAAATAATAAAAAAAATATTTTATTAAGAATGAAAAATAAAATTGGTTATGGTAATACTTTAGATTATAAAGATTATCCTTTTTATGAAAACTTCAACCTATTATATGCTGATAAAATTAGAGGTTTTGATCCATATAGTATTGGTATTAAAAAATATTACAAACATAATAGATCTTTTTACAAAAAACATTTAGAATATTTTTCTGGAGGTAATGCTGAAATATTTAATAATGTTGAATTAGTTATACCTCATTATATTAATATAAATGATAAAAAAATTAGATTTCAAACTATATTTTTTGTAGATGCCGGTGGTTTATGGAATAGTAATTTTAAAGAATTAAATAAAATACATAAATTAAGTTGTATTTTAAACAAACATAGTTTTTTCCCAAAAAAAATAAATATTTCTAGTGGTGTAAATTTTAAATGGATATCTCCTATAGGACCATTAAGTTTAGCATTATCTATCCCTTTAAAATGCAATAATGGAGATGTTATAGAATTTTTACAATTTAATTTTGGCTAAAATATTTTTGCAAATAGTATTATATCTAATAAAAAAATAATTTTTAAGATATTTTACTATATTATAAATATATGTAAAATATCTTTTTTTTATATAAATATTACTAATTAATTTATATTAAGATAAATATAAATTATAATTATATAGGTCATATTTTTTTGAAAAATATTAAAAAAATTAAAATATCAAATTATTTACCACATAGATATCCAAACTTAATGATTGACAAAATATTAAAAATTAAAAATAATTTTTATATTAAAACAATAAAAAATATTAGTAATAACGATATTTTTTTGCAAGGTCATTTTTATTCAAACCCAATTTTTCCAGGAGTTATGATTATAGAAACGATGGCACAATCTTCATATTTATTATTTTCATTAAGTAATAAAATTAATTTAAAAAAAAAATTAAGTAGCTTTTTTTTTGTTGGTGTAAATTTTGCAAGATTTAAGTCTAAAGTTTTTCCAGGAGATCAATTAGTTATAAAAAGCATAATTATTAAAAAAAAAATATCGTTCTATTTTTTTAAATGTATAGCTATTGTTAGTAAAAAAGTAGTATGCGAATCTGAATTAATGTTTTATTTTTGCAAAAATAAAACTAAGAAATTGTTTTAATTTTTATTTTAATATTATAATTTTTTTTTATTTTTTAATCTTTTTTTAGGAAATATATGTTAACACCTAAATTTGTTCATCTTAGAGTTCATACAGAATATTCTCTTTTAGATGGATTATCTAAACCAAAAGATTTTGTTAAACAAAGTGTATATCTAGACATGCCTGCTATAGCTATAACAGATTTTTTTAATTTATATGGTGTAATAAAATTTTACAGATATGCATATCATTACGGAATAAAACCTGTTATTGGTGTAGATTTTAAAATACTTTGCAAAAAAAATAAAGATTTTAATAATATAACAATATTAGCTTCTAATAATCATGGATATCAAAATTTAATAAAATTAATATCTTTAGCAAACAAATATAAAAAAAACAATCATATATTCATTACAAGAGAATTACTAATAAAATACAAAACAGGATTAATATTAATTTCTGGAGGTTTGGAAAGTGATATCGGGAAATGTATATTAAGAAAAGATCATATAATTTTAAATGACTATATATATTTTTATAATAAACATTTTTACAATAATTATTATTTAGAAATAATTAGAACTGAAAAAGATCAAGAAGAATTTTATTTAAAAAATATTATAAATATATCAAGAAAAAATAATATACCTATTGTTGCAACTAATCAAGTATGTTTCTTAGAAGAAAAAGATTTCAATGCACATTTAATAAGAGTATCTATTCAAAAAGGAATACCATTAAGTAGTTTTGATAAAAAATTATACAGTAAAAAACAGTTTTTGAGAAGTGAAAAAGAAATGTGCGAATTATTTTCAGATATCCCTGAGTCTTTATATAATTCTGTTGAGATTTCCAAAAGATGCAATGTCACAATAAATTCTAATAAGTATTTTTTACCTATTTTCCCTACTAAAAATATAAGTGCTAAAAATATTTTAATATTAAAATCTCATAAAGGTTTAAAAAAAAGATTAAATGAAATTTATAAAAATAAAAAAGATATAAAAAAAAAACAAAAAAGATATTTTGATAGATTAAACCTAGAATTAAAAATAATTAATAAAATGAAATTCCCAGGATATTTTTTAATAGTTATGGAATTTATACAATGGGCTAAAAAAAACAATATACCAGTAGGACCAGGTAGAGGTTCTGGAGCTGGTTCTCTTGTAGCATATTCATTAAATATTACTGAAGTGAATCCTTTATTTTTTAATTTACTTTTTGAAAGGTTTTTAAACCCGGAAAGAACTTCCTTACCAGATTTTGATATAGATTTTTGTATGGAAAAAAGAGATCAAGTAATTAATTATGTTATTAAAAAATATGGTGAAAAATTTGTATCTCAAATAATAACCTTTGGAACAATGACTGCAAAAGCTGTAATTAGAGATGTAGGTCGTTGTTTAGGTTATACATATGGATTTATAAACAAAATATCTCAATTAATACCTAATGATCAAGGTATTAAATTAAAAAAAATTTTATATTATGAAAAAAATTTATTAAGTTTATATAAAAATAATAAAGATATTAATTTTTTAATAAATATGTCACTACAATTAGAAGGTGTAATAAGAAATATAGGAAAACATGCTGGTGGTCTGGTTATATCTCCTCATAAAATAACTAATTTTCTACCTTTATATTATGATGATGTTAAAGGTAAATATCTTACACAATTTGACAAAAATGATATTGAATATATAGGTTTATTAAAATTTGACTTTTTAGGTCTAAAGACTTTAACTATTATAAATAATACAGTTAAAATGATAAATAAAAATTACAAAACAAATAATATTAATATTAATAATATTCCACTGAATGATGAAAAAAGTTTTAAAATTTTGCAAGAATGTAAAACAACAGCTGTTTTTCAATTAGAATCTTATGGAATGAAATGTTTAATAAAAAGATTACAACCAGATTGTTTTGAAGATATTATATCATTAGTTGCTTTATTTAGACCTGGTCCATTGCAATCAGGAATGGTAGATAATTTTATTTTTCGTAAAAGAGGATTAGAACCTATTTATTATCCTGATATAAAATGGCAACATAGATTATTAAAACCTATACTTAAATCAACTTATGGAATTATTTTATATCAAGAACAAGTTATGCAAATAGCTCAAGTTTTGTCTGGTTATACACCAGGATCAGCAGATCTATTAAGAAGAGCAATGAGTAAAAAAGATTTAAAAGAAATGAAAAAACATTATTCTATATTTCAAAAAGGTGCAAAAAAAAATAATATTGATTCAAAATTATCATCTAAAATATTTGAATTATTGGAAAAGTTTGCTGGATATGGTTTCAATAAATCGCATTCTGCAGCTTATGCATTAGTTTCTTATCAAACTTTATGGTTAAAAACACATTATCCAGCAGAATTTATGTCCTCTGTAATGAATTCAGAAATGGATAATATAAATAGAATAGTTTTTTTAATAGATGAATGTAAAAAAATAGGAATTAAGATATTAAAACCTGATATTAATTATAGTAAATATAAATTTTATGTAAACAAAAAAAATGAAATTGTTTATGGTTTGGGATCTATAAAAGGTTTGGGATCTAAAATTATCAAAAAAATAATAATTACTAGAAAAAAATACGGTTTTTTTTATAATATATTTGATTTATGTTATCGCATATATAAAAAAAAAACTCATCGCAATTTCTTAGAAAAATTAATTTTTTCAGGTTGTTGTGATAGTTTTAATATAAGTAGACCATTAATGTTTTATATGATACCAAATGCTCTATTATACGCTACACAAAAATCTAAATCTAAAAAAAATATGCAAATAGATATGTTTGGTCTTACAGTAAATAATAGTATTAAAAATATATGTAATTCTTATAAAAAAATAATATGGCCTAAAAAAATTGTACTTGATAAAGAAAAAGAAATGTTAGGTTTTTATTTATCATCACATCCAATTAAATATTATAAAAATGAATTAAAAAATTATGTTAATTTCCAAAAAATAAAAAGAATATGTGATTATAATAATAAAAAGGCAACTAATATTGTTGGTTTAATATTTTCTTATAAAGTTAAAAATACTAAAAATAACAAAAAAATATGTATTATTAATTTTGATGATGGTTCTGCAAAAATAGAAATAGTGGTTTTTGAAGAAACTTTTAAAAAATATAATAAAATAATTAAAAAAAATAATTTATTAATAATAAAAGGTTTTTTAAAATTTGATAAATACAAAAATGTGTCGCAATTTATCGCAATAAAAATAACTGATATTGATGATATGAGAAATAATTACATAAAAAAAATAAAAATTTATTTGAACAAAAAACAAATAGAAAAAGAATATATAGATAAAATTAGCAAAATAATTAATTCTTATTTAGGTGGTAATATTAACATATATTTAATATATGTAAAAGATGAAAAATTATACAATAAAAAAGAAAAAAATATTTTAAATAAATTTAGCAACATAAAAGTTAAAGAATCTTTATTAAATGAATTGCGAATGTTATTAGGAAAAAACAAAATAATATTTTTTTTTATTAAATAAAAATATTTTTCATTTAAAAAACAAAAAAGTTTTAAGTTGACTTATATATTTAATATTTTTTTTAAAAAAAAATTTATTTTTTCTATTTTTACAATTTTATTAACAGTATTTAACCTATTTTGATATTCTATTTCTTTGTTTTTGACATTTTTCTCTCTAATTACTAATAAATGAGGTACGCCAATTAATCTTATATTATTAAACATAACTCCTATTCTTTCTTTACTATCATAAAATATTACATCTATGTTGTTTTTTTTTACTTCATTATAAATATATTCAGATGTTTTTCTAACTTTATAAGATTTGTTAATATTTATAGGTATTATACTTATAATAAATGGAGCTATGTTATTTTTCCATATTATTCCTTTTTCATCATGATTTTGTTCTATAAAAGCAGCTACTAATCTGCTTACTCCTATACCATAACAACCCATATGAATAAGTTTTTTTTGACCTAAATTATTTTTTATATTAAAATTCATACATTTAGAATATTTTTTTTCTATTTGGAAAATATGTGCTACTTCTATATTTTTTTCTTTTTTGCTATTTTTTTTTATATTTGAAATATTTTTTAATTTAGGTAATGGGAATTTTTTATTCCAATTCATATTAATGATAAAATTTTTATGTATATTTGAAAAAAAAATAAAATTTGACATGTTTTTCATTTTTTTGTCAGCAATTAACAAAATTTTTTCGTTTATTTTTTTTAAATTATATTTTTGTATCTTTAAAGTTTCTTTTAATTTTGCAACTTTTATATTTTTATCAATTGATTTAATTTTTAATAATTTATTTTTATTAATTTTATGATCACCTCTAATTAAAACTCCTAAAAATTTTTTTTTGTTTTTAAAAACAATCATTTGAACAATATTTTTATAAGATATTTTATTTTTTTTTATAAAAATATTTAATTTTTCATTACAAAAATCTATTTTATTTTTATTATAATATCTATTATTACAAAATGTTTGAAATTCATGAGAAATATTACCACCCATATGATTGTTTTTTGCCTTAATTATTTTAAATTTTATTGAAAGTATATTCATAATGTCAATATATTTATTATATATTAGATTATAAGTTTTTTTCATAGACTTTTTGTCTATATGAAATGAATATCCATCTTTCATTATAAATTCTTTAGCACGTATTACACCAAAACATGGTCTTAATTCATCTCTATATTTATTATTTATTTGATATAAAAAAATGGGTAATTGTTTATAAGAAGTAAATTCATTTTTCAATAAATATGTTATGGCTTCTTCATGTGTAGGCGCTAATATAAATTTTCTGTTTTTTCTATCATTTATTTTAATTAGTTCATTTCCATATAAATCTATTCTTTTACTTTTTTCCCATAACTTAAAAGGATGAATATTTGGCATCAATATTTCTATACCATTAATATCGTTCATCTCTTTTTTAATGATGTTTATTACTTTATGTAATACACGTAGACCTATAGGTAACCATGTGTATATACCAGAAGATAATTTACGTATCATACCAGACTTTTTCATCAATTGACTACTAATGCTATCTGACTCTGATTTTATGTGTTTTAATGTAAATAAAGAATATTTTGTTGTACGCATATATTATTCCTTTCTATTTATTTAAAACAAAATTATTAATATTTTTATATTTTATTATTAAAAATATATTTATAAAGAAATTTACATTTTTTTTAAGATATTTATACCTAACATTTGTAAACCTGTTTTTAATACTTTAGAAGTTAAAATGATTAATTTTAAACGATATATATTAACTTCATTATGTAAACTATTTAATATAGGATGTTTTTCATAAAAATTGGAAAATATATTTGATAATTGATATAAATATTTGCAAATAACATGAGGAGTACCATTTTTAGCTACTAATAATAATATCTCCTCAAATTGTAAAATTTTTAATCCTAATTTTATTTCCTCTATTTTTTTTAATTTCATTTTTTTCTTCAGATAAAAATTTATATTTTCTGTTTTTTTTAATATTGAATATATTCTCATATATGCATATTGTATATAAGATGATGTATTACCATTGATATTTAACATATCTTTCCAACTAAAAATATAATTATTAATTCTTTTTTTTGATAAATCATAATATTTTAAAGAACCTATAGCTATTTTTAGTGATATTTTATTAATTTTATAATCAGATAATTTATAATTTTTATTTTTTAATATTTTTTTACATTTTTCAAAACATTTTTTAATTAATACAGATAATTTAATATTATTACCATTTCTAGTTTTAAAAGGTAATCCTTTTTTATTTAACATCATCCCAAACATATGATGTTCAATTTTAGTATTTTTTGTTATATAACCTGCTTTTTTAGCAATCGTAAATATAGATTTTAAATGTTGTTTTTGTCTAACGTCAGTATAATAAATTATTCTATCAGCTTTTAACGTTTTACATCTGTGTTTAATGCAAGCAATATCTATCGTAGTATATAAATATGTTTTATGTTTAGTTCTAATTTTGATACCCATAGGTTTTCCTTTTTTGTTTTTTATATTGTCTAAAACAACAAAAATTTCATTATTTTTTTTTATGGATATTTTTTTTAATTGTAAATCTTTAATTATGCCTGGTAACATATTTTTATATTTACTTTCACCTATTGTGTGTTTGTCAGATAAAGTAACATTCAAAATTTTGTATATTTTAATATTTTCTTGCATTGTAATGTTAACTATTTTTTTCCATATTTTATGACAAAATAAATCTCCTGATTGTAATTTATAAAGATATTTGTTAGATTTATCATAAAAATTTTTATTTTTTGAATACATAATCTTTGACTTTTTATAAATTTTTTCTAATTTTTTTAATTTAATTTTTTCTATGTTATATGATTTGTTTTTTAAATAAAAAATTATCATTCCAAATTGACTACCCCAATCTCCTATATGATTATTTTTTATTACATTATGACCTAAAAATTTTAAAACTCGTGCACTAACATCACCAATGATTGTGGATCTAAGATGACCAACATGCATTTCTTTTGCAACATTTGGTGACGAATAATCTATTACAATATTTTTTTTTGATTTATATTTAATGTTAAGTTTTTTTGAAAATATCATTACATCTAATTTTTTAGATATCCAATGTTTGTCTATTAATATATTTATAAATCCAGGATGGGATATTTCAAAACTTTTATACATATTGTTTATATTTATTAATTTAACTATTTTTTTTGCTAATTTTATTGGATTAATATTTATTATTTTTGACAATTTCATCACACCATTTATTTGATAATCCCATTTTTCATTTTTTGATTGTCTAACAATAGGATCATATTTTTTTTTAGATATATATCTAATAAATATTTTTTCAAAATCTTTATATATTTTTTTATATATATTCATAATAGTCATCTTTTGTTATTTTAAAATATTTATTATTTAAACATATTTTATGAATATATAAAATATTTTTCTTAATCAATAAATAATTAAATGATAATAATGATATCTTGTAAAAAATAAGAAATATTTATTTAATTAATTTTTTTATTAAATAAAAATAAAAAAGATTGACTTTTTATAAAAAACAGTTATGATCTATAAGTCAAGCAGTAAAGAATAATATAACTACCAGCTCTTTAAAAATATATCAGACAATTTTTGTGGGCATTTTTATTTTGATATAATAAAAATAACAGAAATTAAAAAAGTTTGTATTTTAAAACTTTTTAGAAATAAATTGAAGAGTTTGATCATGGCTCAGATTGAACGCTGGCGGCAAGCCTAACACATGCAAGTCGAGCGGCAGCGAAAAAAACTTTTAGTTTTTTGACGGCGAGCGGCAAACGGGTGAGTAATATCTGGGGATCTACCTGAAAGTGGGGGACAACTCTTGGAAACGAGGGCTAATACCGCGTAATGTTGGAAAACTAAAGTAGGGGATTTCTAATTATAATATAATTAGAAACCTTACGCTTTCAGATGAACCCAGACGAGATTAGCTTGATGGTAAGGTAAAAGCTTACCATGGCAACAATCTCTAGCTGGTCTGAGAGGATAACCAGCCACACTGGAACTGAGACACGGTCCAGACTCCTACGGGAGGCAGCAGTGGGGAATATTGCACAATGGGCGCAAGCCTGATGCAGCTATGTCGCGTGTATGAAGAAGGCCTTAGGGTTGTAAAGTACTTTCAACGAAGAAGAAAAAATAAAAACTAATAATTTTTATTCTTGACGTTATTCGTACAAGAAGCACCGGCTAACTCCGTGCCAGCAGCCGCGGTAATACGGAGGGTGCAAGCGTTAATCAGAATTACTGGGCGTAAAGAGCACGTAGGTGGTTTATTAAGTCAGATGTGAAATCCCTAGGCTCAACCTAGGAACAGCATTTGAAACTAATAAACTAGAGTTTCGTAGAGGGAGGCAGAATTCTAGGTGTAGCGGTGAAATGCGTAGATATCTGGAGGAATACCAGTGGCGAAAGCGGCCTCCTGGACGAAAACTGACACTGAGGTGCGAAAGCGTGGGGAGCAAACAGGATTAGATACCCTGGTAGTCCACGCTGTAAACGATGTCAACTTGGAGGTTGCTTCCAAGAGAAGTGTCTTCCGTAGCTAACGCGTTAAGTTGACCGCCTGGGGAGTACGGTCGCAAGGCTAAAACTCAAATGAATTGACGGGGGCCCGCACAAGCGGTGGAGCATGTGGTTTAATTCGATGCAACGCGAAAAACCTTACCTGGTCTTGACATCCATAGTATCTTATAGAAATATGAGAGTGCCTTCGGGAACTATGAGACAGGTGCTGCATGGCTGTCGTCAGCTCGTGTTGTGAAATGTTGGGTTAAGTCCCGCAACGAGCGCAACCCTTGTTCTTTGTTGCCAACAGGTAAAGCTGGGAACTCAAAGGAGACTGCCGGTTATAAACCGGAGGAAGGTGGGGACGACGTCAAGTCATCATGGCCCTTACGACCAGGGCTACACACGTGCTACAATGGCTTATACAAAGAGAAGCAATTCTGCAAAGATAAGCAAATCTCATAAAGTAAGTCGTAGTCCGGACTGGAGTCTGCAATTCGACTCCACGAAGTAGGAATCGCTAGTAATCGTGGATCAGAATGCCACGGTGAATACGTTCCCGGGCCTTGTACACACCGCCCGTCACACCATGGGAGTGAATTGCAAAAGAAGCAAGTAGCTTAACCTGTAATTTTTTATGGGGTGGCGCTTACCACTTTGTGGTTCATGACTGGGGTGAAGTCGTAACAAGGTAACCGTAGGGGAACCTGCGGTTGGATCACCTCCTTACATATAATATTATTTTTATTTATTGAAATATAAGTGCCCACAATAATTGTCTGATTAATTTTTAACAGGCTTGTAGCTCAGTGTGGTTAGAGCACACCCCTGATAAGGGTGAGGTCGGTGGTTCAAATCCACTCAGGCCTAAATAAAATAAGCACACACTATTAATTTCTTAGGGGCTATAGCTCAGCTGGTAGAGCGCCTGCTTTGCACGCAGGAAGTCAGCGGTTCAAATCCGCTTAGCTCCATATTAAAAAACGTTTCTCATCTTTCTTAACAAACAAAAACATTCAAAAGGTTTTAAAATTTCTTTTTTAGACAATTGTTTTCTTAAATAAAAATTAGAAGTTTTAAGGAATAAATTTATTTTTTTTTCTATTTTTAAAGAATTTATTGTTTCTTTATTACTTTTTTTTATTTTTTTGTAAAAGTTTTTAACAAACTTATCATTAGGAATAATTTTCATAGTAAAAATCAAATTATATTTTATGTAATCATGACCACAACATATCAAAGTATTTTGGGGTAAACTTTTTATTTTTTGTATAGATTTATACATTTCATAATATAAATTGTTATATATTTTACCACATCCAGAATTAAATAATAAATCACCACAAAACAAATAATTAGATATGTAATAACACACATGATATAATGCATGACCAGGTGTATTAATTATTTTGATAGATTTGCCAAAAATTTTTTCTTTTAATATGTAAAAAAAATTTATTTGTTCTTTCTTATTAATATAATATATATTTTTTGGGCTAATTATTTTTATTTTTGGCCAAATACTTAATAAAGAATTAACAGCCATCATATGATCGTAATGATAATGAGTTAATAAAATTAATTTAGGATATAATTTATATAGTTTAATTATATGTAATATCTTTTTATATTCGCCTGGATCAACTATAACGCAATTATTTTTTTTATATAATATCCATGTATAATTATTTGTAAAATTTTTTATTAATTTTAACTTAATTTTTTTATTATTTTTAATATTCATTTTATTTTAATTTTTATAATGTGCAAAATGTGTTATATTTTATATCCTGTATCTTGTGAATTAGGATTTTTTGCAGATTTTTTAGCTATTTTATCACATATTTCATTATAATAATTTCCTGAATGGCTTTTTATCCAAATCCAATGTATATTGTGTATGTTGATTAATTTTGATAATCTTAACCATAAATCAATATTTTTAACTTTTTTTTTATTCCTTGTTTTCCACTTTTGTAATTTCCATTTTTTTATCCAATTTGTAATACCATTTTGAAGATATTTACTATCAGTATTAATATTAACTTTACATGATTCTTGTAATGCTTCTAAAGCAACTATTGCTGCCATTAACTCCATTCTATTATTTGTAGTAAGATAAAATCCATTAGTAAATATTTTTTCATGAGATTTATATTGCAAAATTGCACCATAACCACCAGGTCCAGGATTTCCTAAACATGAACCATCAGTAAAGATATTAACAAATTTATACATATTAAAATAATATTCTCCTATATAATAAAAAATGAACATTTTATATAACAAACATCGTCAAATAGTACTAGATACAGAAACCACAGGTATAAATTTACAAGGATTACCATATGAAGGACATCGTGTTATTGAAATTGGAGCTGTAGAAATTATTAATAGACGTTTTACAGGAAATAATTTTCATATTTATATTAATCCAAATAGAAAAATAAATATGAAAGCATTTGAAATACACGGAATTTCAAATGATTTTTTAAAAAATAAACCGTTATTTAAAAACATTTATAAAAAATTTATAAATTATATTAATAAATCTGAGTTAATAATACACAATGCAAGCTTTGATGTTGGGTTTTTAAATCATGAATTTTCCTTAATTAACAAAAAACATATAAAATTAGATAATATGTGTAACATTATAGATACTTTATCTATAGCAAGACAATTATTTCCAGGAAAAAAAAATAATTTAGATTCATTATGCGATAGATATAAAGTAAACATAACTAATCGTAAATTACATAGTGCAATATTAGATGCTAAAATTTTAGCAGAAGTATATTTATCTATGACTCAATATCAAAAAAAAATTATATTTAATAAAAAAAAATATTTTTTACCAAAAAAAAAAATAAAAGCAAATTTTTATAAAAAATCTAATATTATATTAAAAGCTAATAAAAAAGAAATAATAGATCACAATAATTATTTGAAAAATATGAAAAAAAAAGGAAATTGTATTTGGTATAATAAAAAAAAAAATTGACTAATTTGAAAAGTAAAGGTAGCATATAGAAATAGATTTTTTTTTATATAAGGTGCGGTAGTTCAGTTGGTTAGAATACCGACCTGTCACGTCGGGGGTCACGGGTTCGAGCCCCGTCCGCACCGTATTTCTTTTTGAAAAATATAAAAATTAAAAAAAATAATTAAAATTTAAATTTATATTATTTATTAATATAAAAAAATATAAATTATTATTAAATATATTTAATTAAAAATTTTTATTTTTTAAACAACAAGGTTGTATATGAACAAAAAATACATTGTTACTTGGGATAAAATACAATCTTATACTAGAGAATTATCAAAAAAGTTGTTATTAATAAAAAAATGGAAAAAAATAATAGCTGTTAGTAGAGGAGGATTAGTTCCTTCTGCAATATTATCTAGAGAATTAAATATTAGAAAAGTAGACACTTTATGTATATCTAGTTACGACAATAATTGTAAATTAAAAAACATCAGAGTTTTAAAAAAACCTAAAGGAAACTGTAAAGATATAATTATAATAGATGATTTAGTTGATACTGGCAGAACTGCTAAAATAATAAGAAAAATGTATCCAAAAGCTTTTTTTGTAACTATTTTTGCCAAACCTATAAAAAAACATTTAGTAGATTATTATATAATAGATATTTCACAAAATACATGGATTGAACAACCATGGGATATGGATTTTTCTTATGTTCCTCCTTTAGCTTCACAAATAACTTGATTATTTTATAATATTAATATCAATATTGAATTTTTTGTAAAATATATTTTTTAAGAGATTAATATGATTGAAAAAAACAAAATTAAATTAAATTATAAAAAAAAAGAAATAAAAAAAAATAAAGAAAATTTAAAAAAAAAAATATCAAAAGAAAAAATAAAAAACAAAAAAGAAATGAAATTATTTGAAAAAATAATTAAAAAAGACATTATAAATGCTAGTTTATTTTCTTTAGAAAAAAAAATAATAGAATTATTAAATATTGTGGATAATTTAGAAAAATGTATAGAATCTTTTAGTATAAAAAAAAAAGAAAATGTAAAAATTAACAAATATTTAAAAAATATTATGAATGAATTTTTAAAATTATTAAAAAATTATAACGTAATTCCAGTAAATGATATTTTAGTAACATTTGATCCTGGTATACACCAAGCTATATCAATAACTAAAATTACAAAAAATAAAATTTCTTCAAATACGGTAATAGAAATTTTTCAAAAAGGATATATTTTGAATAATCGTTTATTAAGGCCAGCTTTAGTTAAAGTTTATCAATAAAATTTGTTATTATTCAGTATTTAAAAATATATTAAACAATTAATAATTTTACTTAGTAATATTTAATAGATGAAAAAAAAATATAACGTTATTTTAATTAATAAAAAATCTGCATATAATTATTTTATTATAGAAAAAATAGAAAGTGGTGTTGTTCTAAAAGGATGGGAAGTTAAATCTTTAAGAAAAAAGCAAATAAACATTAATGGAAGTTACGTATCATTTTATGATAATGAAGCTTATTTAGTTAATTCAAGTATAGAACCATTAAAATATGTTTATAATAACAATATTATTTTAAAAGAAAAAACAAGAAATAGAAAATTACTTTTACATAGACAAGAAATAAATTATTTAAAAAATAAAGTTAATAAAATGAGATTAACCATAATAATTATATCTATTTATTGGATAAAAAATTTATGTAAAATTAGATTAGGATTGGCAAAAGGAAAAAAAAAATATGATAAAAGATTATTAGATAAAAAAAAACAATGGGACAAAAACAAAAAATTATTAAGATAATAACAATCATAACTTTACCTAATATAAAAATTATGAATAAAGACATAAAATGGATGAGTGTAGCCTTAGAACAAGCAAAAAAAGCAAAAAATTCAAATGAAATACCAGTAGGATCATTGTTGATTTTATCAAATATTGTTATAGGATCAGGATATAATTTATCTATTAAGCAAAATGATCCTACTGCACATGCAGAAATAATTACTTTACGTAATGCTGGTAAATTTATAAAAAACTACAGATTGTTACAAACAACACTTTATGTTACATTAGAACCATGTCTTATGTGTATAGGAGCTATAATTAATAGTAGAATAAAAAAATTAGTATTTGGAGCTTATTCATATAAAAAAAATAAATCAATCATAAATATTTTAAAACTTTTAAATATAAAAAATAAAATGAAAATTAAAGGAGGAGTATTAAAAAATAAATGTTCTTCTTTGTTAAAAAACTTTTTTAAAGGAAAAAGAAATATTAAAAATTAGTTCTCAATAATAACTATGGCACTAGCATAATATTTTTGATCAGTTATACTTAAATGGATATATTTAACACCTATTTTTTTTAAAATTATTTTGGTTTCATTTAGAACAATTAAATTTGGTTTTCCATTTTTATTATTAAATATTTCAAAATCTGTTAAATATATATTTTTTTTTATATTTTTCAATGAGCATGCTTTGTATGCTGCTTCTTTAGAAGCAAATCTTTTTGCTAAAAAATGATCCTTATTTTTTTTTGTTAAAAATTCGTTAAATTCATTAATACATAATATTTTTTTTGCAAATTTTATTTTGTTTTTTATATTTTTGATTCTATTTATTTCTACAGTATCAATTCCTATTCCTAAAATTGTCATATTATTCAAAACCTAATTTTTTATATTATTTTAAATTTAATTATGAATTAATTTTAATATTTTGTTTTTACCCACAACATTAAGTTTACTTTGTTTTGCAAAAATTTTTCTATATTTATTCTAGACAATAAACTACATAATTTTATTTTTGAAGCTTTTTTTCCTATAAAAATTTTTTTTTTATTCAAACTATTCACAAAAATATTTATTTTAATATTATATTCATTTTTTTCATTTAAATAAAACGAATTTATTTTTAAAAAAAAATCATAAGGTAATTCCATATTTAAATTTCTCATTAATTTTTCTCTTACTATTTCTTTTATCATAAAATGTTTAGATAAATTATTAGTTTTTTTAGAAGAAAAAAAATGTTTTTTAATTGGTAATGATCTATTTACAACTTTAATTATGTTTTTAATATTAATATTTTTTTTTGCAGAAACTGGTATTAAAGATAAAAAATTTGTTTTTTTGTTTAAAAAATTTAAATAAGGTAATAATTTTTTTTTATTCTTTAACAAATCAATTTTATTTATCACTAATAAAATACAATTATTATATTTTTTTATCAAAAATAATATTTTTTCCTCATCTATACCCCAATAAATATTATCTATAACAAAAATTACTAATTTTGAATTTAAAATGTAATTCATAGTTTTTTTATCAAAATAATAATTGTTTTTTTTTTTATTAAAAATAACACCAGGACAATCTATATAAATAGATTGATAATTATCAAATGTTTTTATTCCTAATATATTTTTTTGTGTTGTGTTATTTTTTTTTGAAGTAATAGATATTTTTTTTCCTATTAATTTGTTTATTAAAGTAGATTTACCTACATTACTTTTTCCTATTATAGGTATTTCACCACAGTAACTTTTTTTTTTTATCATTATCTATTTTAATCCTAATTTTATCAATGCTAATTGTGCTGCTTGTTGTTCTGCTTTTCTTCTACTGGATCCTATTCCAATCAAACGCAACATTCCACTAATTTCACAACTTATTGTGAATAATTGATTATGTGCTTCACCACATACTTTGAGAATAAAATAAGATGGTAAAGGTAAATGTTGTGATTGCAAAAATTCTTGTAATCTGGTTTTAGGATCCTTTTGTTTATCTCCTGGACTTATTTTTTTTAAACGATTTTTGTACCATTTTAAAACTAAATCTTCTATTATTAAAATATCACTATCTAAAAAAATGCTACCAATAATGGATTCAACGGTATTAGCTAATATTGATTCTCTTCTAAAACCTCCGCTTTTTAATTCCCCTGGACCTAACTGTAAATAATCTCCTAAATTAAATTCACAAGCTATTTCAGATAGAGTATAACCTCTAACTAATGTAGCTCTCATTCTACTCATATCACCTTCATTTACACATGGAAAATTTTTATATAAATATTTAGCTATTATAAAACTTAAAATAGAATCACCTAAAAATTCTAACCTTTCATTATGTTTACTACTAGCACTACGATGAGTTAAAGCTCTATATAATAGCTTTTTATTATTATAAATATACCCTAATATTTTTTCTAATTTTCTTAATATTATTAAATTCATATAATACCAATGATTTACACAAACATTTTACAAAAATATTTATTTGTAATAATTATTAAAAATAAATAATTTATTATTAATTAATTTTACCTACTCTGTTAAATATAATTCTTATTGGAAAATTATAAGAATTTTTTTTGATATGCATCCATATGCAAACAGCTTTACCAATTATTTCTTTTTTAGAAACAAAACCCCAATATCTACTATCATAGCTATTGTCTCTACTATCACCCATAACAAAATAACATTCAGATGGAATATTCCATACTTTAAAAATTTTATTTTTATTTTTAATATCATGATTATTTATTTTTATTGAAGAATTTAATAAAATGTTATGTTCATTGTTTTCTATTTTTTCATGTTTTATTTCTGAGTTTTTATCTAAAAAATTTTTATTTTTTATATTTTTACTATATACAATATTTATCATTTCGTTATTTTTTGATAAAATAATTAATTCTTTATTTAACTCATTATATATAACCTTATCACCCGGTATTCCAATAATTCTTTTAATATAATTTATATTATGATTATGAGGATATCTAAAAACAACTACATCACCTCTATTAGGATTGCTAACTTTAAAAATGATATTATTATTAATAGGATTTTTTATTCCCCATATAAATTTATTAACCATTATATAATCACCATCATATAAAGTTGGATTCATTGAACCAGAAGGTATTCTAAAAGGTTCATATAAAAAAGATCTAATGAAAAAAATAACAAAAAATATAGGAAAAAAAGATGGCATATATTTTATAAAAAAATTTTTGTTTAAAAAATCATTATTTTTGTTTGTATAAAAAAAAATTTTTTTTAAAAAATAAGATAAACCACTCAATATAGTCAATATCATTAAAACAATTGTAAAAATATATTCCATACATTACCCCTTTATTTTAATTTACTATTAATATCTAAAATAGAGAAAAAAGCTTCTTGTGGTAGATTAATATTACCTATTTTTTTCATTCTTTTTTTTCCTTCTTTTTGTTTTTGTAATAATTTTTTTTTTCTAGTTACATCACCTCCATAACATTTAGAAATAACATTTTTTCTAAGTTGTTTTATTGTAGATCTTGCTATTATTTTATTACCTATACTTGCTTGAACTATAATATCAAATTGATGTCTTGGCATAATTTTTTTTATTTTTTTAACAATTTCTTTTGCTTTATATTGTGCATTACTTTTATGAGTTGTTATAGTTAAAGAATCTATACGATTATAATTCATATAAATATTTATAAAAACTATATCAGAAATTTTGAAATATTTAAACTTATATTGTAAAGAAGCATATCCTTTAGATATAGATTTTATAATATCAAAAAAATTTAATATTACTTCAGACATAGGTAAATCATAAGTAATTTCTACTTGTCTAGTATGATAATATATTCTTTTTTGAATTCCTCTTTTTTGAACACAAATATTCATTATTTTACCTAAATATTTTTTTGGAGAAATAATATTACATTCAACTATAGGTTCTCTTATCTCTTTTATAAATTTAAAATCAGGTAATTTTGATAAATCATAAATTTTAATAATATCATTATTATTTTTTTTAATTTCGTACATTACATTTGGAAAAGTTGAAATTAAATTTAAATTATATTCTCTTTCAAGTCTTTCTTGAACAATTTCCATATGTAACAAACCTAAAAAACCACATTTAAATCCTAAACCTAATGCTGGTGAAAAATCTTTTACGTAAGATAAAGAAGAATCGTTTAAACTCAATTTACCTAAAGCATCTTTAAAAGAATTGTATTGTTCTGATTTAGTAGTAAATATACTAGCATAGATTTGAGGTTTAATTTTTTTGAAACCTACTAATGGTTTGTCAGATGTATTATTTACTTTTGTTATTGTATCTCCAACTGGAGCTCCTAATATGTTTTTTATACCACATATAATCCATCCTACTTCACCACATGTCAATTTTTTTAGTTCAACACTTTTTGGATTAAAAATACCTATTTTTTCAACTTTATATTTTTTACCTGTACTCATAATAATTATTTTATCATGTTTAAATATTTGACCATTCTTAATTCTTATTAAAGATACAACTCCTAAGTATTTATTAAACCATGAATCAATAATTAAAGCTTGCAATGATTTTTTATTATCTCCAGAAGGAGAAGGTATTTTTTTAATTAATTTTTCAATTACTTCAATTACACCATATCCTGTTTTAGCAGAACATTTTAATATATTAGATGATGAAATTCCTATAATGTCTTCAATTTCACGTGAAACTTCATCTGGATTTGATGTTGGTAAGTCTATTTTGTTTAACACCGGTACTACAATTAAATTCATATTTAATGCTTTATGACAAGTGGATACAGTTTGAGCTTCTACTCCTTGAGTTGAATCTATTAATAACAAAGCTCCTTCACAAGCTGATAATGATCTTGAAACCTCATAACTAAAATTAACATGTCCAGGAGTATCTATAAAATTTAAATAAAAAATTTTTCCTTTTTTAGATTTATATTTAACACTAACACTTTGTGCTTTAATTGTAATTCCTCTTTCTTTTTCTAGATCCATGGAATCTAAAAATTGATTATACATTTCTCTTTTATTTAATGCTCCACAAATTTGTAATAATCTATCAGCAAAAGTTGATTTTCCATGATCAATATGTGCAATAATAGAAAAATTTCTTATATTATTCATTTTTTTTTAAAATCATATGTTTTTTTAATTTTAATTAATTGTACTAATATTAAATATAAATTTATAAAATTATTAAAAATTAATTAATTTTAAATATTATATATATAATATTTAATAAATACAATATAGTGTTTTTATATTTAATTTTGTTTACAAAAATATATTTTTTTTTTAGAATAAATTATAAAAAATAATAATTAATAATATATAATTAGTAAAAAAAATGAAAAAAATAATTGTAGGCATGTCAGGAGGTGTTGATTCTTCAGTTACAGCTTGGATATTAAAAAAAAAATATCGAGTAGAAGGTTTGTTTATGAAAAATTGGGAGGAGGATGATAAAAAAAATTTTTGTAATTCAAAAAAAGATTTAGAAGACACTGAATTGGTTTGTAAACATATAGGAATAATTTTACACAAAATAAATTTTTCTTATGAATATTGGAATGAAGTTTTTAAAATATTTATACAAGAACATAAAAAATCTAGAACACCAAATCCTGATATATTATGTAATCAAAAAATAAAATTTAAATATTTTTTAGAATATGCTATACAAAAATTAGGTGCAGATTATATAGCTACCGGACATTATGTAAGAAAAAAATATTACAAAAAAAAATTTCATATATTAAAAGGTGTGGATAAAAATAAAGATCAAAGTTATTTTCTACATAAGCTAAATAGTTATCAAATAAAAAAAAGTATATTCCCATTAGGATCTATGTTAAAAACACAAGTAAGAAAAATTGCATATTTAGCAAAAATACCTGTAGCTAAAAAAAAAGATTCTGTAGGAATATGTTTCATCGGACCTAAAAAAATAAAAAATTTTTTAAATAGATATATACATTCTAAACCTGGTAAAATTATTACAACTAATGGTAAATGTGTTGGTAATCACCATGGATTAATACATTATACTATAGGACAAAGAACTGGCTTAGGAATAGGAGGAATTAAAAATTTTTCTAATAATCCTTGGTATGTAGTAAAAAAAAATATTAGCAAAAATTTAATAATAGTATCTCAGGGATATAAAAATAGTTTTTTATTATCTAAAGGTATAATAATAAAAAAAATTTTTTTTGTGAAAAAAAAATGTTTTCCTTTAATATGTAAAATACAAACAAGATATAGACAAAAAGAAACAATATGTATTATTTATAAAAAAATAAAAAAATTTAAAGTTATTTTTGCAAAACCTATTTTATCTGTTACTCCTGGACAATCAGCTGTTTTTTATATTGGAGATATTTGTTTGGGAGGTGGAATAATATACAAAATAATATATAATTAAAATATTATAATAATCATAAGGAAAAATTAATATGATTTTTTCCCCACTAACTGCTATTTCACCAATAGATGGTAGATATAATAAACAAACTAAAAAATTAAAAAATATATTTAGTGAATATATTTTTTTAAAATATAGAATTAAAATAGAAATTTTATGGATAAAGAAATTATCTAGTGTAAAAAAAATAATAGAAATACCTTTATTAAATAAAAAAACTAATGAATATTTAGATAAAATAATTAATAAATTTAATTATAAAGATGCTTTATATATTAAAAAAATAGAAAAAAAAAACAATCATGATGTGAAATCTGTGGAATATTTTTTAAAAAAAAAATTTATAAAACATAAAAAGTTAAAAAAAATAATATCATTTATACATTTTAGTTGTACTTCAGAAGATATTAATAATCTTTCTTACGGTATAATGATTAAAAAATCAATTAATAAGATTATAAAACCTTTGTGGGAAAATATATTAATATTAATAAAAAAAATCACACTAAAAAATAAAAAGATACCTTTATTGGCAAGAACTCACGGGCAATCGGCGACACCTACAAATGTTGGAAAAGAATTTTTAAATTTCTATTACAGGTTAAACAGACAATTTAAACAATTGAACAATATAAAGATATTAGGTAAATTTAATGGTGCTACAGGTAATTATAATTCTCATAAAGTTTCTTATCCTAATATTGATTGGATTAAAATTAGTAAGGATTTTGTAAAATCCTTAGGAATAAGCTGGAATCCTTATACTACTCAAATAGAACCACATGATTACATGTCTGAACTTTTCCATTGTATTATTCGTTTTAATAATATTCTTATTAATTTATCACGTGACATATGGGGTTACATATCTTTAAATTATTTTAAACAAAAAAACATTTCTGATGAAGTAGGTTCTTCTACTATGCCTCATAAAATAAATCCTATAGATTTTGAAAATGCAGAAGGAAATTTAGAATTATCTAATTCCATGTTAAATCATATGTCGATGAAATTAACTATTTCAAGATGGCAACGTGATTTAAGTGATTCTACAGTTTTGCGTAATATAGGATCTGTTTTTGGTTATTCGACAATAGCTTATTTTTCTATTATAAAAGGATTAAAAAAAATAAAAGTTAATAAAAAAAATATTTTAAAAGATTTAAATAAACATTGGGAATTATTAGCAGAACCTATACAAATATTGATGAAAAAATATTGCATAGATAATGCATATGAGATTATAAAAAATTTTACTAAAGGTAAAAATATTAAAATTAAAGATATTAAAAATATTATCAAATCATTAGTAATACCAAATGAAGAAAAAAAAAAATTAATAAACATGACACCTGAAAAATATACTGGTCTTTCTGAGAAAATGATAGATTATTTTTTTAAAAAAAATAAATGATGTTATTTAGTTAAATATAGAAATATTTTATAATTTGGAGAATATATGACTTTATTAAAAAACAAAAAAATTTTAATCACAGGATTATTAAATAAAAAATCAATAGCTTATGGAATAGCAAAAATAATGTTACAAGAAGGAGCTGAAATTATAGTCACTTACCATAAAAAAAAAACAAAAAAAAAATAAAATTAATATCTTCTGAAATAGGTATAAAAAAATATATACTATGTGATTTATCAAAATTAAATAGTATAAAATTATTATTTTTAAAATTATCTAAATATTGGAGAAAATTTGATGGTTTAGTACATTCTATAGCATTTTCTCCAAATAAACAATTCAAAAAAAATGATTATTTAAAAATTATTAACAAAAAAATATTTAATGTTACCAATGAAATAAGTGTATATAGTTTTATAGCTATTGTAAAAGAAAGTAAAAAAATGTTAAATAAAAATTCTTCTATATTAACTATATCATATATAGGTTCAAAGTTAATTATACCTTATTATAATGCAATGGGTCCAGCTAAAGCATTATTGGAATCTAATGTAAGATATATAGCATATTCTTTAAAAAAAAAATATATCAGAGTAAACGCTATTTCCTCCGCTAGTATAAAAACAATATCTTCTTCTGTTATAAAAAATTCAAAAAAAATAATCAATAAAGATTTCAATTCAAATCTTATTGGAAGATATGTCAATATTTATGATATAGGTAAAACAGCTTCTTTTTTATGTTCAAATTTTTCCTCAGCAATTAATGGACAAATTATTTATGTAGATGGAGGATCTAATATCTATTTTAATGATAATTAATTAAAAAAAAATGATAAATAAATTTATTTTTATAAAACATTTTTTATAGTACAATAATAATATTCTGTTTTATAAAAAAAATAATTAATTTTATATTTAAGTATTATAAATAATTCTTTTTTATTTTTTATATATCTCTACTATATATTAGGTATTATTAAATGTTTCAAAATAATCCTGTGCTAATAAAGCTAAAAAAAAAATTATGTGCAAAAACTGTAAGAGTTGAAGGTACAGTTAAATCTAATAAAAAAGGTTTTGGTTTTTTAGATATAGATAAAAAAAATAGTTATTTTATCAAACCTATACATATGAAAAAAGTGATGCATGGTGATAAAGTTATTGCAAAAATACATAAGTTTGATAACAAAGAAAGTGTTGAACCAGAAAAACTTATAACACCATTCTTACATAAATTTGTTGGAAAAGTAATATATAAAAAAAATAAATTATTTGTTTTGCCGGATTATTTTTGTATAAAAAAACCAATAATGTGTATATTAAAAAAAAAATTATCTTTTAAATTACAAAATGAAGATTGGGTAATGTCTAAATTATTAAAACATCCTTTAAGAGATAATAATGTTTTTTGTGCAGAAATTATTGATTTTGTTTCCAAAAAAAATAATACATTTTCTCCTTGGTTAGTCACTTTATCTAAATATAATCTTAATAAAAAACCACCTAAAGAAAAAAACGTAATAAAATTATTAAAAAATGAAGAATTAAATAGAAAAGATTTAACAAAACTAAATTTTTTTACTATTGATAGTATGAATACAAAAGATATAGATGATGCTTTTTTTATAAAAAAAATTAATAATATTTTTTATGTAACTGTAGCTATAGCAGATCCAACAGCATATATTTCTCCTAATAGCAAGTTAGATATTTCAGCAATGAATAGAGGATATACAAACTATCTTCCAGGGTTTAACGTTCCAATGTTACCTAGATATATTTCTGAAAATATATGTTCTTTGAAACCTAATGTAAAAAGACCTGTATTAGCATGTAGTTTTACTGTATTAAAAAATGGTGATTTTGTTGATAATAAAATTAATTTTTATTTAGCATGGATCAAGTCTAAAGCTAAATTAATATATGAAAATGTATCAAATTGGTTAGAAAACACAGGTTCATGGAAACCAAAAAACGAAAATATAAAAAAACAAATAAAAATTTTTTATGAATTTTGTAATGTTAGATTTTTATGGAGAAAACGTAACGCTTTAATTTTTAAAAATACATTAGAATATAGATTTCAATTAAATGATAAATATGAAGTTTTAGGTATAAATATAGAATCTAGAAGAATAGCACACAGAATAGTTGAAGAAGCTATGTTAAGTGCAAACATTTGTGCAGCTAATTATTTAAATAAAAAATTAGGTTTTGGTATTTATAATGTTCATAATGGTTTTGATAAGAATAATTCTAAATTAGCTGCATTGTTATTATCAAGTAATGGTTTTAATTTTAATGAAAAAGATTTTTTAAATTTAAATAGTTTTTGTCAAATACATCGTATTTTTGATTTTATATCTGATAAATATGTTTATAAAAGATTTAAAAAATTGCAATCTTTTGTTGAGATAAGTAATGTTCCTTCTCCTCATTTTGCATTAGGTTTAAACTTTTATGCAACGTGGACATCTCCCATTAGAAAATATAGTGATATGATAAATCACAGATTAATTAAATCTGTAATAAGAAAAATAGATGTTGATATGCCTAACAATAAAATTTTATCTAAAATAATTGAAAATAAAAGAAAAATAAGAATGTCAGAAAAGGATATACAAAATTGGTTGTATGTTATTTTTTTAAAAAAAGTAGAAGGTAAAAAAATATTTTTAGCGGAAATCATAGATGTATTTAAAAGTGGATTACGCGTTAAAATAATTAAAAATGGTGCATATGCTTTTATTCCTACAATTTTAATACACAATATGAAAAATGAAGTTTTTTGTAACTATGATAATGGATCAGTTTACATTAAAAATAAATTAAAATACAAAATATCTGATTTAATCAAGATAAAGATATTCAAAGTAAAAATAAAAAATCGTAATATAATAGCGAAAATATATTAATATATAATTTATTCCAAAAAACTTGATAATTTAATTATTTTGTATTTAAAAATAAATTTATATATATAAGTATTATAAATATTAATTTATTAAGTTAAATAATTTAAAATAATTGTTTTTTATATATAATATTAATCTTATTAAGGAATATCATTTATGACTGTATCAAATATTTTATTATCTGAATATGTTCAGTTTTTTTTAAGATTATTTGCATTAGTTAACCCTATAGGAATGATTCCAATATTTGTTAGTTTAACTAATAATAAAACTAAAAAAGCAATAAATAAAATTAATTTAATATCTAATATATCAGTAATAATAATTTTATCTTCTTCTTTATTGTTAGGTAATTTTATACTAAATATGTTTAGTATATCAATTGATTCATTTCGAATAGCTGGTGGTATTTTAATATCTTTTGTATCTATTTCTATGTTAAATGGCAAATTAAATAATTCTTTACATCAAAAAAAAAATATTGATCATAAAAACAGCTCTACTGACATAGCAGTAGTTCCATTAGCAATACCTTTAATTGCAGGTCCAGGAGCAATAAGTTCTACTATTGTTTGGAGTTCTCATTACAGCAATATTCAAAACATCATGTTATGTATTTTAACAATAATATTTTTTTCTATTTTTTGTTGGTTTTGTTTTAAAATGTCACCTATTGTAGTAAAAATTTTAGGAAAAACAGGTATTATCGTTATAACTAAAATAATGGGTTTATTATTATTATCTTTAAGTATAGAATGCATTACTTCCGGTATTAAATCTATATTCCCAATATTATCATATTAAAATGTTTTATTTAATATAAAAAATTAATTTTTATAAAAAATAGGAGATTTATTGAACAATATTTTTATTATAAGAGATTTAGGATTAACAACATATAAATTTATTTTAAAAAAAATGAATTCTTTTACTAAATATAGAAATAGTAAAACTTTAAATGAAATTTGGTTTACTGAGCATTATCCTGTTTATACTATAGGTCAATCTATAAAAAATCAAAAAATAATATTCAAAAAAAAATACAGCAATATACCTATTATTAATAGTAATAGAGGAGGTAATATAACTTATCATGGACCAGGACAACAATTAATATATTTTTTAATAAATATAAAAAAAAAAAATATGAACATATATCAACTTATAAAATGTATAGAATTATCTATAATACTTACTTTAAAAAAAATAGGCATTAAAACAAATAATAACAACATAATGCCAGGAATATATGTTAATAATAAAAAAGTTGGTTTTATAGGATTAAGAATAAGTAGAGGTTGTTCTTTGCATGGAGTATCATTAAATGTTAACATGAATTTAAATCCTTTTTTGAATATAGTACCATGTGGTGATTCTTCAATAAAAGTAGATCAAATTAGCAATTATTTTTTTTTTAAAAATGTATTTAATATAAAAAATATGTTATTAAAAAAAATTATTAATGTTTTTAAAATAAAAAAAACATTTATAAAAAATTATATTTAAATTTATTAAAATATTATTAAAGTTATATTTATTTGATACTTAATAATTTTTAATTATTAAAATAATTTTACTAATTTAATTTTTTATATAATTTATGTAAAAGAACAAAAAATATGATTAAAAAAAATACAAAAAGTAATTTAGATATAAAAAAAAAACCTGAGTGGATAAAAATAAGATTACCTTATAATAATCACAAAATTAAAAAAATAAAAAAAATAATAAAGAAAAATGGTTTACATTCTGTTTGTCAAGAAGCTATGTGTCCTAATATATCAGAATGTTTTTCTAATGGAACAGCAACATTTATGATATTAGGTAATATATGTACACGTAAATGTTCTTTTTGTGCAGTTTCCAAAGGAAGACCTTTGCTAGTAGATTTAGAAGAACCTATTAAATTATCAAATACAATTTTACTAATGAAAATAAATTATGTAGTAATAACCTCAGTAACCAGAGATGATTTGAAAGATGGAGGATCTAAACAATTTGTAAGATGTATTAAAGAAATTAAAAAAAAAACAAAAAATATAAAAATTGAAATATTAGTTCCTGATTTTAAAAATTGTGTAAATAAAGCTATTAAAATAATTAGTTCTAATCCTCCAGATATATTTAATCATAATATAGAAAACGTACCAAGACTTTATAAAATAATTAGACCAGGTGCAAATTATTCTTCTTCATTAAAATTACTTGAAAAATTTAAAAAAAAAAACTCGTATATACCTACTAAATCAGGATTGATGTTGGGTCTAGGAGAAAAATATAAAGAAATTATTAAAGTTATGAAGGATTTAAAATCTCATGGTGTAAATATCATAACAATAGGACAATATTTACAACCAAGTAAAAAACATTTACCAGTACAACGTTATATAACACCATTAGAATTTTTACATATAAAAAAAGAAGCTTTTTCTATAGGTTTTGAGAAAGTAGTTTCAGGTTCTTTTGTAAGATCTTCTTACAGAGCAGATTTGCAATACCATGGTGATATTATATAATTTTACAAATTTGATAATCATAATATATTTATATATATATATATATTATTAAATATTAATTATTTTTATTTTATAATAACTAAAAGTGGTTAAAATATGTCTAATAATTTTTTGTTAAAAAAAAAAATAATAATTGCAATAGATTTTTCTGATATTTTGCTAGCAAAAAAAATAATTGACTTTTTAGATCCAAAGATTTATCGATTAAAAATAGGAAAAGAGTCTTTTATTAGATTTGGAACTGAATTTATAATATATTTGCATAAATTAGGTTTCGATGTTTTTTTAGATTTGAAATTTCATGATATTCCTAACACTGTAGCAAAAGCTGTAAGTGCTGTTGCAGATATAGGAGTTTGGATGATAAGTGTACATTGTATGGGAGGAGAAAATATGTTAAAGTCTGCTAAATTAGCTTTGTTACCTTTTAAAAAAGATGCTCCTTTACTAATTGGAGTAACTATTTTAACTAGTATATCACATAAACAATTATTTAAATTAGGAATACATAAATCATGCAAAAAATATGTTTTATTTCTAGCAAAAATGGCTGAAAAATGTGGTTTAGATGGTGTAATATGTGCAGGAGAAGATATAAAAAATATTAAAAAAAAAATAGGAAATAAATTTAAAATTATTACTCCAGGCATAAGACTTAATAAAGATGAAAACTTACATGATCAATATAGAACAATGACACCAATGAAAGCATTTAAGTTAGGATCGGATTATATAGTTATTGGAAGAACTATTACTAAATCAAAAAATCCTATAGATAGATTACAATCGTTAATTTTATCTATATAACTAATTTTTTTAAAAAAAAATATAATATTCTAAAATTTATTTGTAATAATATTTATTTTTATAATGAAATATAATATTAAAACAGTAGCAATTATTTTTTAAAAAAAAAAATTAGTATTATTAAAATTAATTAATTTATGAAAATTTATTTAAAATATATTATTAAAAAATTAAATCACAATAATGGTCTAAAAAACAAAAATATTTTTTCTATAAATTTTTCCCATTTAGAACGCAAAGACCAAATATCTAATTTTAATAATTTAGATTTTTTTATGTATTTTTTTTGTATAGATTCTAATTTATGACTAAATTTTTTATCATCTATTAGTAAATTTATTTCATAATTTAAGCATAAGCTTCTCATATCCAAGTTTGCTGTACCTACTAAACTCAATTGTTGATCTATTAAAATGCTTTTTACATGTAAAAAACCTCCTTTAAATTGATATATTTTTACTCCAGACTCTAATAATTCTGTAAAAAAATATCTACTAGCCCAATAAACTAATATGGAATCTATGTATTTAGGTATGATAATATTAACGTCAATTCCTTTTTCTGCTGCGGAACAAATAGCAAATAATAGGTCTTCGCTAGGTACTAAATATGGTGTTGTTATAATTATTTTTTTTTTAGCAGAATATATTGTATTTAAAAAAGTTTGATGTATAATATCTTGTGTTGAATTAAAATTTGAAGAAATTACTTGTGTAATATTTTTATTATTTTTTGATATTATATTAATATTTTTTTTGTTTATTTTGGGGAAAATACTGATTCCTGTCTCTATTTCCCAGTCATGTGAATATACTATACCTAAACTTGTAACTACAGGACCTTTCATTCTGGTCATTAAATCTAACCATTGACCTACTCCTGAAGATTTTTTAAAATAGATAGGATCAACTAAATTCATGCTACCTGTATATGCTATATAATCATCAATTAATATAATTTTTCTATGTTGTCTTATATCAATTCTTTTAAAAAAAATTGTTAAAATATTTATTTTAAATACTTTTATTATATGAATGCCAGATTTTTTCATTATTTTGAACCATCTACTTCTAAAAAAAAACATACTACCTACATAATCTAACATTAACCTACAATATATACCTCTTTTAGCAGAATATATTAAAGCTAAAGCAACTTGATCAGCTAAACCACCAGGTTGCCAAATATAAAAAACCATTTCAATATTTTTACGAGCTGTATATATATCATATATCAACATATGAATTGTTTTTTGAGCACTATTAATTAATCTTAATTTGTTTCCTTGAGTACTATTTATTCCTTGTTTTTTTTTGCATAATATGAATAATGATTTAGCAATTTTACTGTTATTAATTTGAAAATTTTTTTTATAATTTTTTAAATTATTAAACCAATTAGATAATTTAAACCATATGTTATTTTCAACTCCAAAATTATTATTAATATATATACCATCTAAAAATATCCATGCAATCACCCCTAAAACAGGAAAAGTATAAATTATTAATATCCAAAAAATAACAGACTTAACATTTTTATATGAGTTAATAATTTTTGTCAATGTGGTGATTACTAAAATATAATAAATAGATGTTTTTATAAAATTAAATATGTTATAAGAAATATTCATTTTTTCCTCTAATTATTAAATAAAAAAATTATTAAAATAATATTTTTAGTTAATTTTTTAAATTAAATATTAAAAACAATATATTTATATATTTTATAATAACTTATTTTCAATAAAACAATATTATTTTATCAATATATCATTGATAATTTTTTTAAATAATACTCATGGGAGGAATATTTATAGATTTTCCTTTATTATTAACAGAAACATAAATAAAAGAAGCTGTTGTAGAACAATAATATTTGCCAATTGGAGGCAAACATAATTTCTTAATCCATAATTCAACATCTATTTTAATAGATGTTTGTCCAATATAAATACATTTTGCATAACAAGTTACTAAGTCACCAACAGAAATTGGTTTAAAAAAGTTTATACTTTCAACATTTACTGTTACTATTCTATTTCCTGTTATTTCTTTAGCTAATATGGCTCCTCCCATATCCATTTTTGACATTATCCATCCTCCAAAAATATCTCCATTTACATTTGTATTTTTAGGCATAGATAAAATTTTTAATACCACAACTCCTTTAGGATTTTTATACTTATTATTTGACATAAAAATGAATTACATTATTTTTTTCGTTATTTTATAATATATATATATATATACGATATTTTTAATAAAATACATTAAAATATTGTTTATTTATATAAATAATTTTTAAAAATGTTTTTTTTATTAAAATAGTATTAAAAAAAATAATAAATTAAATTGTTTTAAATATTTGTTGTATTAATACAATACATTTATAAAATTATAATTTTAATTATTAAATTAAACAAAATATTTAAAATAAATATTGAATAAATAAATAATAGATATAGAAGATATTACATTTAAAATAGTATTTAATATTATGTAAAAATAAAAAAAAGGAAGAAACTTAATGAAAAAAGATAAAACCATTATAATAAGTTTAGATAATAAAACAAATGTTATTATTGGTAAAATTATTGTTATCTTTTTAAAAAAATTTTTTACAATATAGTTTATAAAAGATGATAACATTTCCATATTCATCATTAATAATATAGGAGTTAAAAAATAAGATAAAAAATAAAATAAAAATCTAGGAGTTAAAATTACCATAAATAATATATATATAAATGATATAAATAAAAAACCCAGAAAAATAAATTTAGGCATAGCATGAAACATATTTATTAAAGTTTTCTTAACAGTCTTTAAAGGTATTTGAGTTACTATACGAGTAATTCCTATAAATAATATTAAATTACTTATTATGCCATTTATTACATTAAAAAAAGTTTTTTGACTAAAAAAATTATCATTATAAATTTTAGGAACATTTAAATAATTATATATAATATTATTTGTTTTAATATTTTTGTACATATCATTTAAGTTATGAAAACTTGGTTCAAGAATATAATATATCAATAAACTAATTAAAGAACTAAAAAAAGAAATTAAAAATATGTAATAAATTTTATTATGAAATATTTTTTTTGTGTTATTAAACATTTTTTTTATTTTTAAATACATAAAATATTACCTCTTATTTAATATTTTTTTAATATGAAACTTAAATATATATATAACTATTTAATATTTTTTTTGAAATTATAAATTGTAAAAATATTTGAATATTATTTATAACTATTTTTTTTAAATTATATATGTAGATCTTTTTAATTGTTTTACTTTCGACTTAATTTTTTTTAATAATAATTTATCATTTGAAATATTTTTTTTAATTATTTGTACAAAAACAGAACCACATATTACTCCATCACATTTATTATATATAGATTTCTTTATTTGATTTTCATTATATATTCCAAATCCTTGTAATATAGGAATATTAGTATATTTTTTTATTTTTAAAATTGTTTTTTTTATTATATTATAATTTATTTTTTGATGTATACCTGTTATCCCAGATCTTGACAATAAATATATGTATTCTGGTTTAAAATTTATTATTTTTTTTATTAATTTTTTTTTTGAATCTACAGGACAAGTAAAAATAACAGATATATTATTTATAATTATTTTGTTCATAAAATTTTTATATTCTTCTAAAGGAACATCTGCTATCAAAATAGAATCTATATAATTTTCTTCACATTTAAAAAAAAAATTTTGAATTCCAAAATTATATATTAAATTAGCATAAGTTAATATTCCAATAGGAATATTATGATGTTTTTGTCTTATTATATTTAACATATTAAAACAATCTTGAACATTGATATTATTTTTTAAAGCACGAATATTAGCTTTTTGTATAATATTTCCATCAGCAATAGGATCAGAAAAAGGTATTCCTACTTCTATGGCATTAGCACCATTATCAATTAAAGTATCTATAATTTTCAAAGATAATTTAATACTAGGATCACCTAAAGTGACAAATGGAACTAAACATATTTCTTTATTTAATTTTTTAAACATTTGTTTATATCTACTCATTATTTTTACCTATATTTTTGCAAAAATTATTCACAGAATCAATATCTTTATCTCCTCTGCCAGAAAGGTTGACAATAAAAATTTGTTTTTTACTAGGGTTATTGTTCATCAATTTCATAGCATAAGCTATAGCATGAGAAGATTCTAATGCTGGTATTATACCTTCATAATATGACAATTTTTTAAAAGCATTTACTGCTTCTGTATCGTTTATAGTTACATAACTAGCTTCTTTATTATTTTTAAGCCATGCATGTTGGGGTCCAACAGATGGAAAATCTAAACCTGCTGAAATTGACCATGATTTCTTTATTTGTCCATATTTATTTTGCATTACAAATGATTTCATACCAAAATATATACCTGTTTTTCCAGAACTTAATGATGCACCATTTTTTGAAGTTTTTATACCATATCCTCCTGCTTCTACTCCTATTAATTTAACTTTTTTGTTATCAATAAATTCGTTAAATATTCCAATAGCATTGGAACCTCCACCTACACATGCAAAAATAACATTAGGGTAAATACCTTCTTCATGCAATATTTGTTTTTTTACTTCCTTTCCTATTATTTGTTGAAAATGTTGTACTATTGTTGGGTAAGGATGCGGGCCAGCTGTTGTTCCTATCATGTAATGACTGTTATGATAAGTAGATACCCAATCTCTTAATGCTTCATTACAAGCATCTTTTAATGTAGAAGACCCTTTATTAACTGGTATAATTTTTGCTCCCATTAATTTCATTCTATTAACATTAGAACTTTGTCTAATTATATCTTTAGATCCCATATAAATTCTACATTTTAAACCTAAAAAAGAACTCACTAAAGCAACAGATACTCCATGTTGACCAGCTCCTGTTTCAGCAATAATTTCTTTTTTATTCATTTTTTTTGCCAAAAGAGCTTGACCTATAACCTGGTTAATTTTATGTGCTCCTCCATGTAATAAATCTTCACGTTTCAAATAGATTTTTGTTTTTGTTCCTTTTGTAATATTTTTACATAAAGTTAAAGGAGTTGGTCTTCCAGCATAATTTTTTAATATATTATTTAACTTTTTATTAAATTTTTTGTTTTTGTAATATTTAATAAAATTAAATTCTAACTGGTTTAAAGCTGGTATTAATATTTGAGGAACATACATTCCCCCAAAATCACCAAAATATGATTTTATCAATTTCATTATTTTTAACCTTTTTTACATATTTTTAATTTTTTTAAATATCATCTGGATTTTTTTTTCATCTTTTATACCAGGTGTTTTTTCTACGCCAGAATTTAAATCTAATCCAATACATCCAGTTTTTAAAGCTTTTATACAATTTTCATAATTTATACCTCCTGCTAAAATTGTATTAGATAAATCTATTTTTTTTAATATAGACCAATCAAAAGGAATACCTTTACCACATGTAAAACTATCAAAAATATAATATTTTATATTTTTAAAAAATATTTTTGGTAGATAATTTTTGATTTTTACAGCTTTCCATATTTTCACATATTTAGGTAAAAAACTTTTTAATTTATTGATATATATTTGGTTTTCATTTCCATGTAATTGGATAACATTTAAATTTAAATCATATGTGTGCAAAACAACATCTTTTATTTTCGCATTACAAAAAACTCCTACAAATATTATTTTTTCAAATTGAACTATTTTTTTAGCTTGATTAAGTGTTATCTTTCTTAAAGAATCATTGCAAAATATTAAACCTCCGTATATAGCACCAAATTTCTCAGATATAAAAGCATCATATGTGTTAGTTAATCCACATACTTTGTTTTTTCCAAAAATTATTTTTTTTATACCAATACTAATATTTTTTTCTTTCATAACAGAAGAACCTATTAAAAAACCATTTACTATTTTTTTTAATTTTTTAACTTGGTTATAATTAGATATACCAGATTCGCTAATAGTTATTACAGAAAAATTGATAAGTTTAGCTAATTTAAAAGTACGATTGATATCTATAGACAAGTCTTTTAAGTTTCTATTATTAATTCCAATAATTTTTGCTTTAAGCTTTATAGCTCTGTTAACTTCTCTTGAATTGCTGACCTCAGTTAACACATCCATATTTAAATCATGTGCTACATTAGAAAGAGCAACATATTGATTATCGTTTAAAATAGAAAGTATTAATAATATTGCATTAGCACCATGATATCTTGCTAAATATATTTGATAATCATCGATAATAAAATCTTTACATAATAAAGGTAATTTAGTGTAATTTTTAATTTGGTTTATAAAATTAAAAGATCCATTAAAATATTTCTCATCTGTTAAAACAGATATAGCACTAGCATACTGATTATATATTTTAATAATATTTTTTAAATTGAAATTTTTTCTTAATAAACCTTTAGATGGAGATTTTTTTTTATATTCTAATATCAAAAAATTTTTTTTTTTAATGATTTATAAAAATTGTTTTGACTAATAATTAGATTATTTTTGAATGAAGAATATGGTCTCATTATTTTTTGTTTTTCTAACCATATTTTTTTATATTTTAAAATATTACATAAAAAATTATTTTTGTTCATATAAATCCTGTTTGTTAATCATAGCTATCATATGTTTATATGTGTAACCATCATAAATAAATTTTAATATTTTGCTTGTATTTTCTTTTAAATTATTAAAACCAAATAATTTTAGTAACATAGCAACATTCATAGATATTAATTCTATATAATGTTTAGAACTTTTACCTTGTAAAATATTACTAGCTTCAATTAAATTATTTTTATTTTCATAATATTCAGGATATAATTTTAATCCAAAATCTTTAGGAGATATTTCATAATAAATTATTTTGTTTTTTTTTATTTCAGCTACATGTGTAATACCGTGGTTAATAATTTCATCCATTCCTTTACCATGTACAACTAATGCTCTTTTATAACCTAATAATTTTAATGTATTAGCAATAATTGGTAACATTTTTATTTTATAAACACCTATTAATAAATATTTAGGTTTTAAAGGATTTATTAATGGACCAATGATATTAAATATTGTTGCTTTATTTATTTTTTTTCTCGCAAGTAATATATTTTGGTTTTTTTTATAATAATTAGGATGATATAAAAAACATAAATTAAATTCATCTAACAATTTTTTATTTAACGTATGAGTTAAATAAAGATTAAATCCTAAATATTTTAATAAATTTGCAGAACCTACTTTACTAGTTATTCCTTTATTACAATGTTTAGATATTTTAAAACCTAAACTAGAAGATACTATTGAACTTATTGTAGAAATATTAATACTATTAGATTTATCTCCTCCTGTACCTACTATATCAGCAAAAATATTATTTTTTTTGTATGATTTATAATACTTAAAGTTTAAAAAATATTTAACAGCTCCTACTATTTCTTCTGGATAAATATTTTTATTGTTTAAATTTGTTAATATGTCATATATTTCTTGCACATTATTATTTTTGTTTAAATAATTAAATAATTTATAAGATTCACTTATATTTAAGTTATTAGAATTGTATATTTTTTTTAATATAATTTTCATTATTTAACCTATCAAAAAATATAAATAATTTATACAAAAAAATTCATTTTGTTTAAAATAAATACAAATATTTTTTCACTTCATTTATAAAAACGTGATATTTATATTAATAAAATTTATAAATATAATTTATGCATAATAAAAAATTATACATTTTATTATATAATTTAAAGGAGATATTTAAGTTATGAAAAAAACTCTAATAACTTTTATATTATTTTTGTTAGTTACTATCACATGGGGCACAACATGGATAGCCATGAAATTAGCTGTACAAACAATACCACCTTTATTTGCTACTGGATCTCGTTTTTTGTTAATATCGCCAATACTTCTTTTTTTATCTTTATACAATAAAAAACCTTTAATTTTCCCAAAAGGTTTAAAAAAATTACAAATATTTATATCTATTTTTTATTTTATCATACCTTTTTCTTTAATGTTATATTCTGGATATTATGTAGATTCTAGCATTTCTGCAATTATATTTTCTACAATGCCAATTATAATATTATTATGTTCATGTATATTTTTAAAAAAAAAAATAAATAAAATACAAATTACAGGATTAATTATATCATTAATATCTCTATTTATAATGATAACTAAAGAAATTTTAAAAGGTGGAAAATTTCAGTTAATAGGTATTATTTCTTTAATGTTGGCTGCAATATCACATTCATGTGTTTATATTAAATGCAAACAAAAATGTAAAAATATTTCTATAATTACATTTAATACTTTGTCTTCTTTATTATCTGGTATTTTATTAATATTAACATCTTTATTGTTTGAACATCCTATAATAAAAAATTTTTCATTATTATCAATAATTTCAATTATATATTTGAGTATTTTTTCAGGTTTATGTGGGATATTATCTTATTTTTATTTACAAAAAATCGTTAATTCTTTTAATGCTTCTATAGTATTTTTAATATTTCCAATAATAGCTTGTATAATTGAAAATTATATATATAGAACTTCATTTTCTGTTCATAAATTTTCACAAATATTCCCATTGTTTTTAGGAATTTTAATTACATTAATTCCTAAAAAATTTTATAAAAAAATAATAAAAATTTAATTACCCATATTTATTTAAAATAAATACTATATTTAGCTTGCAATTAAAAAAGTTTTATATTTAAATGTTACTGTATAAATGTTAAAATTATAAAAAAAATATTTTTTTTTGTTTATAAAATTATAAAAATAATATAAAATATAAAAATAATATAAATTATCAATAAAATAAAATTACATATTTTATCTAAAATGTTTTTGTTAAAAGTATTTATAATTAATCACAAATATTGTGAACAAAAGATTGCAATTGATTTATCAAAAAAAAAATTAATTAAATTTAAAATAATATACATATAAAAAGGTTTGATATGGAATTTATTTATTCATATATTTTATTTATTATTAAAACTTTAAGTGTATTATTTTTTTTACACTTATTTTCTAAAATAATAATTATATATATATTAAAAAAAAATGATATTTATTTAAATAATACATTAAAAGTTGAATTATTAAATAATCATTATAAAAAATTGAAAAATGATTTATCTTTTTTTCAAAAAAAAAAAATTATAAACCAAAAAAATGTTTATAACAAAAAGTCAAATTTATATATTTTAGATTACAATGATAAAATAAAAAAAAACAAAATAAAAAAATTAAGAGAAGAAATATCGTCTATTATACTAGTTGCAAAAAAAAATGATGAAGTATTGTTAAGATTAGAAAACACATCAGATATAGTTTATGAATACGGTTTAGTAATTGCTCAACTGCAAAGATTAAGAAAAAAAGGAATAAAATTAATTATCTCTATAGACAAAATAGTTTCTAACGGTGGTTATATAATTGCATGTGTAGCAGATCATATTTCAGCATCACCTTTTTCTATAATAGGTCCAATAAATATTGTTGTTAATATACCAAATATTGATAAATACACACAAACAAGCAATTTAAACAATCAGTTAAATGATTGTAATACATTTACAAAATTAACATTAATAAAAAATAATACAAAAATTTATGTTAATAAAATATTTAATAAATTAGATATAAAAAAATATATAAGGAATTCTTTTATAAAAGATATGAGACCTTCTTTGAATCTCAATAAAATTTTTAATCAAAATTATTGGATAGGAGAGAATGCTATAAACGAAAAATTAATAGATAGTATTAATACAAGTGATGATATTCTATTTTCTAAAAAAGATACTCATAATTTGTTAAAAATTAAATATGTTTACAAATCTAACATTGTTGAAAAATATATTGTTACATTAAATAAATATTTTAAATTTCTTAAAAAGTAATATATGCAATATTTATAATTAAATTAAAAAAAATAATTTATACAAAAAAACTTAAGTATATTTTAAAAAATAATATTAAAATTATTTATTATTTAAATAAATAATATAAACTATTTTTTTTATAAAATTATAGTTTTTTGATATTTATAAAATATACTTAAGTTAAAAAATATTTTTTTATATTTAAAATTAATAATTACATCTAACTTTATACATTATTTATTTAAAAAATAATTAATTATTTTGGAGTTTCCAGCAATTATGTTTTTATGTTTATTAAAAAATTCATTAGTTGAAGATAAATAATTAATAAAACCACCAGATTCTTTAACTTGTAATTCAGAAGTAACTAATATTAATTTACTTATTGAGAAATGTATACATATATCTATTCTTCCAGACGCTATATATGATAAATTTAATAAAGTAGAACCTGTTACTTTTATTTTATTTTTATTAATACATAATTTATTTATTATTTGAAAATAATTTTTTATTTGCAAATCTGTAAAAATTTTGTTATTAAAAACAATATGATTATTTGACAATTTTTTATTATTACTACATCTCATACGATATCCATTAATTTGTGCTCCTCTTCCTTTAACAGCAGTAAATAATTCATTTTTCATAGGATCATAAATTACTGAAATTTTAGTTTCTCCTTTAACCAAAATTGCAATAGAAATAGCAAAGTGAGGAAATTTTTTAACAAAATTGTTTTTTCCATTTAATTCATTAACAACCCATAAAACTCCTTTTTTAATATCAATTTTATTAAAATTATTTTTGTTAACAAATAAATGAGTTGGATAAAATTTATTTAATACATTAATTATTACATTTTTAACGTTATTAATTATTTTTTTTAAAACAATACTATTAACAATATTGTCATGATTTTCCAAATTTATATTCTCATAATTATGTAACAATATATCACCTGCTTTTCTAATTGCACTAATTGCAACATTTAACATAGGATGCATATTTTTCTCAATATATAATTTGTATAAAAAATTTAGTTTATAAAATTAAAAAAAAATAAATTAGATATATAAAAATTTGTTTAAAATATTTTATTATATATAATTCAAAAAAATAATAAAATTATCTTAATAAATATTAAGATACATAAATAATTTAATGTAAATATTTCAATAAATATATTATTAATTAATATATAACATTTAGGTAATAATAATGATAAAAAAAATAAAATCAATAAGAGGAATGAAAGATTATTTACCATCAAAAACAAAAAAAATATGTTTTATAGAACAAACAATAATAAAAATATTAAAAGAATATTCATATAAAGAAATTAAATTACCTATTGTAGAACACACCTCTTTATTTAAAAGAGCTATAGGAAATGTTACTGATATAATACAAAAAGAAATGTACACATTTTTAGATAAACATGGAAATAACGTGACATTAAGACCTGAAGGAACTGCTGGTTGCGTAAGATCTGTTATAAAACATGGATTAATTCATAATAAAAAACAGAAGTTATGGTATTACGGACCAATGTTCAGATATGAACGTCCTCAAAAAGGAAGATATAGACAATTTTATCAAATAGGTGTCGAAACTTTTGGTTATGATGATGTTTTTATTGAACTAGAGTTAATAATTATATTGTTAAAAATTTGGAAAAAGTTAAAAATTAATAAATATGTTACACTAGAAATTAATTCTATAGGTTCTTCTCAAGATAGATCAAAATATAGTGAAAAATTATTCGACTTTTTAAAAAAAAATAAAAATTTTTTAGACAAAAAGTTAAAAAAAAAAATAAACAAAAATTGTTTAAAAATACTTGATAATAATTCTAAATCTATAAAAAAAATAAAAAATGTACCTTTGTTAAAAAAATATTTGAATGTCTTCTCTAAAAAAAAATTTAAATATTTATGTGAATTATTAGAAAAATTTTCTATAAAATATAAAATAAATCCTTATTTAATGAGAGGTTTAGATTATTACAATGATATTGTTTTTGAATGGGTAACGAAAAAAACAAACAAAAATAAACAAACAATTTGTGCTGGTGGAAGATATGATACATTAACAAAAATTTTAGGAGGATCAAACACGCCAGCAATAGGATTTGCTATTGGTATAGAACGTTTAATGTTATTAACTAAACATATCTCAAATAAAAAAAAATGTTTTACAGATGTATATTTAATTAGTATTAAAAAAAATGATAGAACTATAACATTTAAGATATCTGAAAAAATAAGAAATGAAATACCATGGATAAAAATAATTACTAATTTAAATTCATCCAAGCTAAAAAAAAAATTATCCTTGGCGATTAAAAAAAAGTCTTATATAGCATTGATATTTGGAGAAAAAGAAACAAAAAAAAATCAAGTAATCATGAAATATTTAAATAAAAGAATTCAAAAAAAAGTTTTTATAAATAAAATTATTAAAAAATTAAAAAAAATTTTTAAACAAAAATAAAAATTTAAGCTACCTTATTTTTTAATAAGGAGCTATGTGTTTTTTAATTATAAGTTATATTAACATTGTTTTTTTAAAACAATTGAATATTAGAGATATATCATTAGCAATTTTATTAAAATAAAAATCAAAATATTCTTTAATATCTTTTTTAATATAATTTTTATCAACAAATTTAATACGTTGAAGTGTTCCACTGTTAGATAATACAAATTGAATTTTTTTATTCCAAATTAATCCTATTTTGGTTACTCTTTTACCAGCTTTTATATGACGAAAAATTTCTTCAGAAATTAAATTCTGATTTGTACATTTTATGGTTCCATTATCTTTTATAATATCTTTTAATTCTGCTTCCTTTAATATAGAAAAATTACTAGGTAATTTTTGAGTCATTATCCAATTGGTAAGAGTAATTTCAATAGCTTCTTTTTTTATTAAAGGTTCAATTTGTAAAGATCCTAAACTTTTGCGCAATAAAGAAATAATATTTTCTGTATCTTTAATGTTAGCAGTATTAATAATAATTAAATCATTATCAATATCTATCCATAACATATTTTTTGTAAATTTGCTAAAAGCTTTTTTTATTAAATTGTTTATTATTTCTTCTTTTATATTTTTTTTTTCTTCATTTGATATTTTTTTTTTATTTTTTTTTTCATATTCTTTTATATATTTATTTAATTCTTGAAGAATTACAATTCTTGGCAAAATTTTTTCTTCTTTTTTAATACACATTAATATTTTATTGTTATATATATATGCAAGTTCATTATTTTTTTTATTAAAAGATAATGGGTCAGACCATCCTATTCTTGTATACTCATATTTTCCACAAGATTTAAAAGAAAAAGTTTTTAATTTTTTTTCTATTATTTCTTTAGAAAATAATATTTTATTTTTTAATTTGTAACAGCTTAAACTATTAAAATTTAACATATTTTTTCCATAATAAATTTTGATAAATTAATAATAATATTCAATTTTTATTTAAATAAATATTTATATTTTAACTGATAATAATTATATTTGTGATATAATTTTTTAAAATATATTGTACTATTTTTTATTTTGATTGTATATAAAATAAAAACTTTAATTGTTTTATTTTTTAATTTTACTTAGGAAATATTATGTTAAAATTTAATAAAAAAATATTTAAAAATGATAATAAAATATGGAAAATAATAGAAAAAGAAAAAAAAAGACAAGAACAACATATAGAATTAATAGCTTCAGAAAACTATGCTAGTATAGCTGTAATGAAAGCACAAGGATCGCAATTAACTAATAAATATGCAGAAGGATATCCTGGAAAAAGATATTACGGAGGATGCAAATATGTTGATATGATAGAAACAATAGCTATTAAAAGAGCAAAAAAATTATTTGACGCTGATTATGTTAATGTTCAACCACATTCTGGATCACAAGCTAATTTTGCAGTATATACTGCTTTATTAAATCCTGGTGATTGTATATTAGGTATGAATTTAACAGATGGTGGACATCTAACTCATGGTGCTAAAATTAACATTTCTGGTAAAATATACAAGTCTATTTCTTATGGATTAGATGAAAATGAAATAATAAATTACAAAGAAATAGAAAAGCTAGCAAATATTTATAAACCTAAAATGATAATTGGAGGTTTTTCTTCTTATTCTGGTCCTTGTAATTGGAAAAAATTAAAAAAAATAGCAAATAGTATAAATGCGTATTTTATGGTAGATATGGCTCATATTGCAGGATTGGTTGCTGCTAAATTATATCCAAATCCTATTTATCATGCACATGTTGTAACAACAACAACTCATAAGACGTTAGGTGGTCCAAGAGGTGGATTAATTATTGCAAAAAATATTGATGAAAAAATAAAAAAAAAAATAAATTCTTCTGTTTTCCCATCTAATCAAGGCGGACCTTTGATGCATGTAATTGCAGCAAAAGCTATTGCATTTAAAGAAGCTTCAAGAAAAAAATTTATTAAATATCAAAAACAAATTATTATTAATTCTAAATTAATGGTTAAAATATTTCAATTAAATAATTATAAAATAATTTCTAATATGACAAACAATCATATAATATTAATAGATCTTAGAAACAAAAATATCACAGGTAAAGAAGCCGAATTTTATTTAAGTAAATGTAATATTATTGTTAATAAAAATACCGTTCCTAAAGAAACAAACAATGCATTTATAACTTCAGGAATACGTATAGGTACACCAGCTATTACCAGAAGAGGGTTTAAAGAAAAAGAATGTGAATTTTTAACTAATTGGATTATAAGTGTTTTAAATAATACAAAAGACTTTAAAAATATCAAAAAAATAAAAAATAAAGTAATATCTTTATGTAAAAAATATCCTGTTTATAAAAATATTAATTAAATAAATAATTGATGCAAAATTTTTATTAAAAAAAAATAAAAATTTTTATATCAATTTTTTATAAAATATATTTTTAATATAAATATTAAATAAATAGATTTATATTATTAATATTAAAATATATAAAATTATTTTATTACAACCCATAAAGGACCTAACCCTGAAAAATAACTATAAATTTTTTTTATTTTACCATTTTTTTTTGATATTTTGTACATAGTTATATTATTTGATTTTTCTCCAACAACAAATAAATATTTACCTTTATCATCTATACAGAATGATCTAGGTTGTTGTTCTGTATCATATTTTTTAATAAAATTTAGTAAACCTGTTTGTCTATTAATGTGAAATAAAGTTATAGAATTTAGCTTCCTATCACATGCATATAGAAAATTTTTTTTAGGATGAATGTGTATATCCGAAGACCATAATTCAGTAAAAATATTATTTTTGATAGCATTAAATTTAACTAAAGATATATTTTGTATATATGTATGTATTTTTTCATTTTTATCAAATCTCCATACATCTATAGTTCCATTAAATTCATTTATTATATAAATAAATTCACCTTTTTTATAAAAAGAAATATGTCTAGGTCCATATTGATTTTGAGTTTTTAGTAAATAATTTTCTTTTAAATAAACAGATGATTCATAAAAACTTATATCATAAACATAAGTTTGGTCTTCTTTTAAAGAAGTAACATATAATTTATTGTTTGTTTCATTTATTTTTGCTGAATGACAACCATAAATATTTTTTGTAATATTAACAATTCTTTCTGGTATTCCAAATTCATTTATTTTGACAACACATAAACAATTTCCATGAAATGAAGAACAAAATAACAAATTTTCTTCTTTATTTAAAAATATATAATTGATAGAAAAATCAAGATTTATATGATCTTTTAAAAACAAAGAACCATTTGGTTTTATTTCGTAAGTATTAATTCCTAATTTTGGTTTAACACCAACATATAACAAATTATTTTTATTAGATATAGTAATAGGTTGAGCTTGTAAATTAATATCTAAAACTTGAATTAATTTTAATTCTTGTTTTTCTACAAAACCCCATACGTATATTTGATTACTTTTAGGACTAGAAACATATATATGTTTTTGCATAAAACTCCTACAGTTTATTTAAAAATAAACAAAAAGATAATTTATTTAATAAAACATTTTTTAAAACAATTAATTGATATAATATTAATTTAAAAATTTTAAATAATTTAACAAATATTTGTTTAATAATAAACATTATTTATGTATTTAGAATACTATTGATTTAAAAAAATTATAACAAATTATTTACATTTTTAAATGTATCTTTTTTTGATATTAAATAATTTAATTTTTTTTAATATAAGTTTTTCATCTTAATGAATACATTCTATGTTGATAATAAAAATGTTTAATATTATAAAATATTAACTATTAAATATTAAGTTAAAAATATTTATATAATGTTTAAAATTGTTTTATATATTATTAGATATATTTAAATGATATATATATATATATATATATATATCAAAAAATAAATATTTTTTATATAATATATATTATATTTAAAGAATAATCTATTATTAGTAGTTTTTTATAAATATAAAATATTTAAGTTATTAATAAAATTAATTAGGTAAAAATATGACTATAAGAATTGGTATTAACGGTTTCGGAAGAATAGGAAGAATACTTTTTAGGTTAGCCCAAAATAGATCTGACATAAAAGTTGTCGCAATTAATGATTTGATGGATATAGACTATATATCTTATATGTTAAAATTTGATTCCACACATGGTGTTTTTAATAAAAATATTGAAATTAAAAATAATAAATTAATTATCAATAAAAAAAAAATAACAATAACATCAGAAAAAGATCCTATAAAAATTAAATGGAAAAAATTAAAAGTAGATATAGTAATTGAATCTACAGGACTTTTTTTAGATTATGATAATGCTTATAAACATATATTAGCAGGTGCTAAAAAAGTTATAATAACAGGTCCATCTAAAGATGGTATACCAATGTTTGTTAAAGGAGTAAACTTTGATAAATATAATGGAGAAAAAATTATATCAAATGCTTCTTGTACTACTAACTGTTTAGCTCCGCTAGTAAAAATTATTCATGAAGAATTTGAAGTTATTGAAGGTTTAATGACTACAATTCATGCTACGACAGCGACTCAAAAAACAGTAGATAGTCCTTCATATAAAGATTGGAGAGGAGGAAGAGGTGTTTTACAAAATATTATACCTTCATCTACTGGTGCTGCATTAGCTGTTGGAAAAGTAATACCAGAACTTAATGGTAAATTAACTGGAATATCTTTTAGGGTTCCTATAGCTAATGTTTCAGTTGTTGATTTAACTGTAAGAATAAAAAAAAATGTTACATATAAAAAAATATGTAATACAATCAAATATTATTCAAAAAATAAAATGAAAAATATAATGGGTTATGTAGATTCAGATGTTGTATCTAGCGATTTTAATGGTAATCAATTAACTTCTATTTTTGATGAAAAAGCTGGATTGTCATTAAATAATAATTTTTTTAAATTAATTTCTTGGTATGATAATGAAACAGGATATTCTAGTAAAGTATTAGATTTAGTACAACATATTAGTTATTTTAAAAAATAAAAAATGATATTTAATATTAAATTACATCTTAATTTAAAGATTAAGATGTAATTTTTTCAAAACAACTATGTTTTTTTAAAAAAACCTTCTTTTTTCAATTGTTTTATCCATTTTTTAATTCTTGTATGAGTTAGTTCTGACTGACGATCTTCATCTATAACAAGACCAAAAAATTTTGATTTGTCAAAAAGTGCTTTTGATGATGTAAAATTATAACCTTTTGCACTCCATAATCCATAAATATTAGCTTTTTTTTTGTATAAAACATTATAAATAATACCTATAGCATCACAAAAATATTCAGAATAATCTTCTTGATCACCGCAACCAAAAATAGCTACTTTTTTGTTTTTAAAATCAATCTTTTTTAGTTTAGGCAGAAAATCATCCCAATCACATTGTAATTCTCCATAATACCATGTTGGTATACCAATTATAAATGAATCAAAATTAATAAAATCTTTTTTTTTTACATTTGAAATATCAAAAATTTTTATATTTTTGTTTTTTATTTCTTTAAAAATCATAGAAGATACTTTTTCTGTATTACCGGTATCACTACCAAAAAAGATACCCATTTTAATCATATATTTTTCCTTTTTTTTATAATAAATAAAAATTATTAAATAGTGTTTTTCTAAAATATATAAAAATTAATAATGATAAGAAATTGATAAATATTGTTTTTTAAAAATAATACTTAAAAAATTAGTTACAATGTTTTTTAATATATATTAAAATAAAAATATTTTTTAATTTTTTAAATTAATTAAAAAATTTAATATTTCAACAAAAAAAATTATATATTCAATTAATACTAGTTTAATATTTATATATTTTTCTATAAAAATAATATCCATAAAAATATGTAAAAATATCATTTTTAGATGAAAAAACATGTTTTTAATAATATAATTTAAAATTACTTGAATAATTTAATATTAAAATATTTTTGCAAACAAGTAACATATTTATATTTTTGCGTTTTTAAAATATATTATTTATGGTTTAACTAATTTGATAAAATAAAAAAAATAAAATATTGTTTAAAAATTGCTAAAATTAAAATAGGATATCCTATAGTAAACATTTTATGAAAAAAAAATAAATAAAATAAGTTAATTAATAAATGATTAAAAAAAAATAAAATTTTTTATTTCAAAAAAACTTTTTATAAAAAAAATATATCAGAACTAAAAAAAATCCTATAAAATATATATATAAAATTCATAAATATATTACTTAAAATAATATTAGTTTAAATTAACTATAATTGATAATAAAAAATAAATAAAAAATAATTTTTAAAGAATATGAATAATAAAATTTTAGAAAAAATAATAAATTTGAAGTTAAATAGTAAAAAATTTTTTGATCATATACCTAACGGTTTACAAATAGAAGGTAAAAAAAATATTCACAAAATAGTTTTAGGAGTATCAATTTGTAAGGAATTAATTGAAAAATCTATAATATATAATGCTGATGCAATTATAGTTCATCATGGTTTTTTTTGGAAAAATGAAGAAAAAACATTAAAAGGAGTAAATAAAAACAGAATTAAATTATTATTAAAACATAATATAAATTTGTATAATTGGCATCTCCCTTTAGATGCACATTCAAAGTTAGGAAATAATATACAAATATCAAAAAAACTTAAAATAATATTCAAAAAAAAAATAAAAGATTTTTTATTTATTGGAAAATTTTACAAACCAATAAATAAAAAAAAGTTAATAAATAACATTTCTGATATTTTTGGTCAAACGCCTATTTGTTTAAATTATAATTTGAATAAAAAAATAAAAAATGTTGCTTGGTGTAGTGGAGCAGGTCAAAAATTTTTTTCAATAGCTATTGAAAAAAAGATAGACGCTTTTTTAACAGGAGAAGCTTCTGAAAATTCTATTTATTTAGCTAAGGAAAATAACGTTTTTTATTTTTCTTTAGGACATTATGCAAGTGAAAAATTTGGAATAAGATCTTTAGGAAAATGGTTATCATATAAATATAATTTAGAAGTAAAGTTTATAGATATTTTTAACCCAATTTAAAAAATAATTATATTAAAAATAAATACGACTTTATATGTACTTTTTGCGACAATAGGATAAAATTTTGAATAATTGGTTTATAAATAATAGTGCAAAGTTTTTAGAAAATTTATATCTTAATTTTTTAAATAATCCCAAATCTTTCAAAAAAGAATGGGTTGTTCTTTTTAATGATATAAAAAAAAATAACTTAATATTTAAAAATGATTTTCATACAAATAATTTTGTAAATAACAAAGAAAAAATATTATTTTTGATAAATGCATTTAGAACTCATGGATACAAATACGCTAATTTAGATCCTTTGAACTTATCTAATAATAAAAAATTTAATGAATTAAAATTAAAAATTTTTGGAATAAAAAAAAAAGATTTAAAAAAAAACATAAATATAAAAATATTTAATAAAAAAATAAAAAAAATATCTGATTTATATACAGAAATAAAAAATAAATATTGTAATACATATGGCATTGAATATATGCATTTGTACAAAAAAAAAGAAAGATCGTGGATACAAAAAAAAATTGAAAATAAAAACTTAACAATTTCTGATAAAAAAACAAAAATTAATATTTTAAAAAAATTAGTAAAAGCAGAATATTTAGAAAAATATTTAGCAATCAAATTTCCTGGATCAAAAAGATTTTCTTTAGAAGGTTCAGAAACATTAATACCTATAATTGATAATATAATTAAAATATCCGATATTAAAAAAACTAAACATATTTTTTTAGGAATGTCTCATAGAGGAAGATTAAACGTACTAGTTAATATTTTAGGAAAAAAAACTAAAAATTTATATAAAGAATTTATCGGAAAAAACAAATTTGCTAACATTACCGGTGATGTTAAATATCATGCAGGATATGAATGTTATATAAAAAATAAAAAAACAAAAATATTTTTAGGTTTCAATCCTTCTCATTTAGAAATAATTAATCCTGTAATTATGGGTGTTGCAAGATCTTATTTAGATAATATGTATAAAAAAAAATGTAGAATTTTGCCAATCACAATACATGGAGATGCTTCTTTTTCTGGTCAAGGTGTAATACAAGAAACTTTAAATATGTCTAATACTCCAGGATATAGTGTTGGTGGAACAATTAGAATTATTGTAAACAATCAAATTGGATTTACTACTAGTAATATAGATGATATGCGTTCTAGTTATTATTGCACAGATATATCAAAAATGATAGATTCTCCAGTATTTCACGTAAATTCAGATTACCCAGAAACTTGTGTAAATATTGTTAAAATAGCAACTAAATTTCGTTATAAATTTAAAAAAGATGTTTTTATAAATTTAGTTAGTTATAGAAGAAACGGACATAATGAAATTGATGATCCTTTTGTTACACAACCGATAATGTATAATAAAATAAAAAATCATCCAACTACTTTGAAATTATATAAAAACAAATTGTTTCAAGAAAAAACAATAAATTCTAAAAATTTTAAAAAAATTGTTAAAAAATATATAACAAAATTAAATATTGGTGGCTGTGTAACAAAAACTTATTCATGTTTTAATAATGCAAATAATAATGAATATGAAAATATAAAAAAAAAACAAAATTTTTTTTTAAAAAAAAAATCAATAATTAGAAAATTAGGAAAAAAAATAAATACTATACCTAATAATATTAATTTAAATAATTTAGTAAAAAAAATATATGATAAAAGATTAAAAATATTTAATAATAATGAATTGTTTGATTGGGGTACTTCAGAAAATCTTGCTTATGCTCAATTATTAAACTTGGGTATTTCATGTAGAATATCTGGTGAAGATGTTTCTAGAGGCACATTTTTTCATCGTCATGCATTAATTCATGATCAAAAAAATGGTGAAATATATAAACCTTTGAATTTTGTAAATAAAAAATCAAATTTCTATATTTATGATTCAGTATTATCAGAAGAATCAGTTTTAGCTTTTGAATATGGTTATTCTATTGTTTTAAATAAAACATTGAATATTTGGGAAGCACAATTTGGAGATTTTGTTAATGGTGCACAAATTGTTATAGATCAATTCATATCATCAGCTGAACAAAAATGGGGTCAAAAATCAAAATTAGCAATTTTATTACCTCATGGATATGAAGGACAAGGGCCTGAACATTCATCTGCCAGAATAGAACGTTTTTTACAATTATGTTCTAATAATAATATGAAATTATGTATACCTACTACTCCAGGACAAATATATAATTTATTAATAAAACACGGTTTGTCTATTTTAAAAAAAAACAAAGTTAAACCATTAATTATAATATCTCCCAAATCTTTATTAAGACACCCGTTAGCTAAATCTTCCTTGCAAGAATTGGTTAACAATAAATTTTTAAAAGTTATAGATGAAAACGAAAATATTAATAATATAAAAAAAATTATTTTTTGCTCTGGAAAAATTTTTTATGATTTACTAAAATTTAAAAAAGAAAAAAATATAAAAAATATAACAATTATAAGAATTGAAAATTTATATCCATTTCCGAAAAAACAAATTAAATTGATTTTAAAAAAATATAAAGATGTTAAACATTTGGTGTGGTGTCAAGAAGAACCTAGCAATCAAGGATGTTGGTTTTATATAAATAAAAATTTTAAAAAACATGTAAATATATTTCTTAAATATACAGGAAGATTATCTTCATCAGTTACAGCAGTAGGAAATATTAATTTACATATTAAAGAACAAAAAGAAATTATTAAAAAAGCTATGAAATTATTTAAATAAAAGGTAGTATTAATGAATAAATTAGATATTTTTGTCCCAGACCTTCCCGAATCAGTTGATAATGCTAAAATATTAAAATGGCACAAAAAATCAGGAGATATAATAAAAAAAGGTGACATTTTATTAGATATAGAAACAGATAAAGTAGTTATGGAAATACCTTCTGATAATAATGGAATATTAAAAAAAATAATTAAAAAAAATGATGATCTTGTTTTTTCAAAAGAAAAGATAGGTGAGCTAAAATTAGTAAAAAAGAATAAAAATATAAATAATGAGAATATTTTTTTTACAAACATCAAAAATAATACTACCCCTGCAATAAGAAAATTAATTAACAAACACAATTTAAAAAAAGAAAAAATTACTGGTAGTGGATCAAAAGGTAAAATAACAAAACAAGATGTTGATAAACATATAAAATATAAAAAAATATTAAAAAATAAAAAAAATGCAATAAAGATTGAAAAAAATAATATTACTAGAATACCAATGAATCCTATTAGAAAATGCATATCTAATAGATTGATGAACTCTAAAAATAATACAGTAACTTTAACTACTTTTAATGAAGTAAACATGAAAAATATCATAAATATAAGAAAAAAATATTCAGAAACATTTAAAAAAAGACATAAAATTAAATTAGGATTCATGTCTTTTTTTGTTAAAGCTGTAAGTAAATCTTTAGAATGTTATCCTAATATAAATGCTTATATTGATCAGCAAGATATAGTTTATTTTAAGGATATTAATATTAATATAGCTATATCAACCTCTTTAGGAGTTGTTACACCATTATTAAAAAACACTAATATTATTTCTATTGCTAATATAGAAAAAAAAATAAAAAAATTTATAACAAAATCTAATAACAACAAATTAACTATTGATAATTTAAAAATGGGAGGTTTTACTATAACAAATGGTGGGGTATTCGGATCTTTGATGTCAACTCCAATTATAAATCCTCCACAATCAGCTATTTTAGGTATGCATGTAATTAAAGATAGACCTATGGCTTTAAATGGTATTATTAAAATACTACCTATGATGTATTTATCATTATCATATGATCATAGGATTATAGATGGTAAAGAATCAGTTGGTTTTTTATCTATGGTAAAAAACTTTATTGAAGACACTAATTTATTATTTTTAGACATATAATATTAAATTATAAGATAATTATTTGTTATTATGTGGAGAAATTAATTAAATTTCTCCACTTTTTATGATATTTTAAAAAATAAACAATTAATATATATATTATAAATATAATTCGTTTTTTAATATTTAGAATAACAAATAATTATAATATTTGTTTAAAAAAATACAAAAATTTTTTAAGTAAAAAATATGTTTATTATCATAAAAATAATATTAAAAAATAAATTTTTGAAAAAATATTTCTAATAAAATAATTAAATATTATAGTTTTTTTTATAAAAATAAATTATTATATTAGTTAATATTTTAAATATTATAATTTTATTTTATTAAATACAAACAAAATTAATTTATATATCAAATAAGGAAATGATATGAAAAAAACAAAATTAGTTTTAATGAGACATGGTGAAAGTGTTTGGAACAAAACAAATCAATTCACAGGATGGAAAGATATGGATTTATCAAAAAATGGAATAAAAGAAGCTTGTAAAGCAGGGAAATCTCTTAAAAAAAATAATTTTTATTTTGATATAGCATATACTTCAATGTTGAAAAGAGCTATTCATACTACCTGGAATATATTAGATGTATTAAATCAAGCATGGATAGAATTAAATAAAACATGGAGATTGAACGAAAGACATTATGGTGCTTTACAAGGAATGAATAAAGATAAAATAGCTTTAAAATATGGAAACAAACAATTACAATTGTGGCGCAGAAGTTTTAATACTATACCTCCTCAAATAAATGAAATTGAACATAATAATTTTGTCAAAGATAAGAAATATGAAAATGTTAATATTAAAGATATACCATATTCCGAAAGTTTACATATGACTTGTGATAGAGTAATACCTTTTTGGAAAACAAATATTTTCCCTGAAATTTTAAATAATAAAAAGGTTATTATTGTAGCTCATGGTAACTCTTTAAGAGCACTAATAAAACATATAGATCAAGTAACTGATAACGATATTGTTAAAATAGAAATACCTACTGCAACACCTATAGTGTATGAATTTGACGAAAATTTTAAACCAATTAAAAGTTATTTTATGGATGTTAATAAATAATATTATTTAAATAATACAAAATAAAAATTACTAATTATAAAGAGATATTTAAAAAATGATAAAAAAAATTGGAATACTTACAAGTGGAGGTGATTCACCAGGAATGAATGCTGCTATTCGTAGTATTACTAGAACAGCTATTAACAAAGGAATAAAAGTATATGGAATTTATGATGGATATTTAGGATTATATGAAAATAAAATAATTTCTTTCAATCGTAATACTGTATCTGAAATAATTAATAAAGGAGGAACTTTTTTAAGATCTTCACGTTTTCCTCAATTTAAAAATATTGATATCAGAAAAACTGCAATAAATAATTTAAAAAAAAAATATATTGAAGTTTTAATTATTATTGGTGGTGACGGATCATATTTAGGAGCGAAAAAATTAACTGAAATGGGTATGCCATGTATAACATTACCTGGTACAATTGATAATGATATACCAGGTACAGATTATACAATAGGATTTTTTACAGCTTTAGAAAATATTGTCCAATCTATTGATAAAATAAGAGACACTTCTTCTTCACACAAAAGAATATCAATAGTAGAAATAATGGGTAAAACTTGTGGATATTTAACATTATATTCAGCCATTGCTGGAGGTTGTGAATGCATAGTTATACCTGAAATTAAATATAGCAAAAAAAAAATACTTGCATCAATAAAACATGGTATAAAACAAGGTAAAAAACATTTAATAATTGCAATTACTGAATATATTTGTAACACAAAAAAACTAGCTTTATATATTGAAAATAAAACTAAAAGAGAAACTAGAGTTACAGTTTTAGGTCAAATACAAAGAGGAGGATCACCTGTATCTTATGATAGAATATTAGCTTCAAAAATGGGTTCTTTTGCAATAAAAATAATCCTTTCTGGACAATTTGGTAGATGTATAGGAATTAAGAATAATAAAATTATACATAACGATATATCTAATGCTCTTTTAAATATTAAAAATTTTTTTGATCCAAAAGATATAAAATTAGCAAAAAAATTATTTTAATAAATTTTACTTAATTTTAATGTTGTCATCTATATATTTAATTATTTTAAAAAATTCATTTATATTTAAAGAAGATGATCCTATTAAAAAATGATTAATATTGGTTTGATCAAAAATATTTTTTATATTTTTATAATTTACAGAACCTCCATATTGAATAAAATTATTTTGTTTAATATTATTATTTTTACTAAAAATATATTTTTTTATAAACAAATTAATTTTTTTTATATCTAAATGATTAGCTGATATACCAGTTCCTATGGCCCAAATAGGTTCATAAGCTATAATAGAATTGTTAAATAAATTATAATTATTTTTATTTGTTAGAAATATTTGATCAATTTGTTTTTTTAGTACTTTCTTCGTTTTTTTATGTATTTTATCTTCATATGTTTCACCAATACATAATACAGGTATTAGTCCATTTTTTTTAACAATTTTAAATTTTTTTGCAACAATTTTGTTATTTTCATTATGATATTTTCTTCTTTCAGAATGTCCAACTAAAACATATTTAACACCTATTTCTTTTAACATAAATATAGATGTTTCACCAGTAAAGGCTCCATAATTATTTAAATCTACATTTTGAGCAGATAAAGATATATTTTTAACTTTACATAAAATTTTTTGAGCAAAATATAAATATATATGAGGTAATGCAATACTTACATGACAGTTTTTAATATTTTCCATAAATGGAATTAATTTATTTAAATATAATGATATTTCATCTTTGTTTCCATGTAATTTCCAATTGCTAATAATTATTGAATTATTCATATTATACACCTTGTTTTTTATAAAAATTGGTTGTTTTGCTTTTTCTAAAAAAAAAATAGAAAAAACAAAACAATATTATAAAAATTTTTGAAATTAATATTTAATTTCAAAAATTTATTTAACTAAATTTAAAAAACTGTTTATTATTCATTTTTTGCAATTTTAAAAGCTTCTGCTATTGCTCCATTTATTTTATTATTTTTTTTGTTTTTTGTTTTCTTTTTTTTTATATTTAAATATTCTTTAATATCTAATAATAATAAATGTATATTTCTATTTTTTCTATCAAAACCATTTAATCTACATTTTAAAACATCGCCGACATTAAAAATAACCTTATTTTTTATTAAAGATTCATGAATAACATTAGAAATATTAATTTTTCCATTAATGTTATTTGGTAATTTTAATTCCAATAAATCATTTTTATAGTTTGTTATAACTCCTGAAACAATTGCTCCTTTTTTATTATTTACGACATAATTATGAAATGGATCTTCAGTTAATTGTTTTATACCTAAAGATATTCTTTCTCTTTCTGCATCTACTTGAAGAACAATTGCAGAAATTTCATCTCCTTTTTTGTATTTTTTTACCGCACGTTCTCCTGCTATATCCCATGATATATCGGATAGATGAACTAAACCGTCAATTCCTCCAGGTAACCCTATAAAAATACCGAAATCTGTAATAGATTTAATTTTACCTACAACTTTAGAATTTTTACTATAATTTTCTGAAAAACTTTTCCATGGATTTGGTTTACATTGTTTTATTCCTAAAGAAATACGTCTTCTTTCTTCATCTATTTCCAATACCATGATTTCAACTATATCTTTTACATTTACTACTTTAGAAGGATGAATATTTTTATTTGTCCAATCCATTTCAGAAACATGGACTAAACCTTCAACTCCTTCTTCAATTTCAACAAAACAACCATAATCTGTAAGGTTTGTCACTTTTCCTTTTAGTTTTGTATTTTCTGGATAACGCTGAGAAATATTTATCCATGGATCATCTCCAAGTTGTTTTAATCCTAAAGAAACACGAGTTTTTTCACGATCAAATTTTAAAACTTTAACAAAAATATCTTCACCTACACTAACAATTTCACTGGGATGTTTGACTCTTTTCCATGCCATATCAGTTATATGTAATAAACCATCTACACCACCTAAATCTATGAAAGCACCATAATCGGTTAAATTTTTAACAACACCTTTTATTTTTAAACCTTCTTGTAAATTTTCTAATAATTGAGTTCTTTCAGCACTATTTTCAGATTCAATAACAGCTCTTCTAGAAACAACAACATTATTTCTTTTTTGATCTAATTTTATTACTTTAAATTCAATTTTTTTACCTTCTAAATATATAGTATCTCTTATAGGTCTTACGTCAACTAAAGACCCAGGTAAAAAGGCTCTTATATCATTTAATTCAACAGTAAAACCACCTTTTACTTTTCCATTAATTATTCCTGTAACGTTAATTGAATCATTATAAGCTTTTTCTAATGAAATCCATGATTCATAACGTTTTGCTTTTTCACGAGATAATATAGTTTCTCCAAAACCATCTTCTATTGAATCTAATGCTACATCTACATAATCACCTAATTTTATTTCTATAACACCTTGAGAATTTTTAAATTGTTCAATAGGTATTGATGACTCAGATTTTAATCCAGCATCAACTAAAACTGCATCCTTTTTTATTTCTACAACTAATCCTCTTATTATAGATCCAGGACGAGTTTCAATTTTTTCTAAAGATTTTTCAAATAGTTCTGCAAAGGATTCATTCATGTTTATAGTCTTTAAATACTCATTTCTATTTAGCATCATGCTTAGATAGCTTAATTATATTTATCATCTGAAATCCTATCAGAGATTCTTTGTTAGATTATATTTTATTGCTTAATATAATATTATTATTATTTTTTTTTACATTTTGATTGTATTGAAAAATATTTTCAATATAATATCAGACAAATAATAATATATTAAAAAAAAAATATATTTTTTTATTTATATTGAAATTAAAAATAATGACATATTTGGCCAAAAATATTAAAATATTCAGGAAAAGTTTTATTGGTACATTGAGGATTGTTAATAGTTACATTTTTTTTAGACAATGATAGTAAAGAAAAACACATTGCCATTCTGTGATCATTATAAGTGTTAATAATTGAACTTCTAAAGTTAACAGGTGGATATATAAATATAGAATCTTTTTTTTCTTTTATAGAAGCTCCTGTTTTTTTTAGTTCATTAGACATTGCAGATAATCTATCAGTTTCTTTTACTCTCCAGTTATATATATTTCTAATTTTAGTAACACCATCAGCAAACAAAGCTGTTGTTGCAATAGTCATTGCTGCATCTGGAATATGATTCATATCCATATCTATACCATTTAGTTTTTTTTTGGTACAGGAAACATAATTTTCAGATATTTCAATTTTTGCTCCCATTTTTCTTAGAACTTTAACAAAATCTAAATCTCCTTGTATACTATTTTTTCCTAACCCATATACTTTAACGGTTCCTCCTTTAATAGCTGCTGCTGACAAAAAATAAGAGGCAGAAGAAGCATCTCCTTCTATTAAAAAATTATTATTAGCTTTATATCTTTGGTTTCCATATACATAAAATTTTTTATAAGAATTATTTATTACTTCAACTCCAAATTTTTTCATAATATTAATAGTAATATCTATATATGGTTTAGAAACTAAATTTCCTATAACAGATATTTTAGTGTCATTAACAGCCATAGGAGAAGAAATGAGTAATGATGTTAAAAATTGACTAGAAATACTACCATCAATAGTTATGTTACCACCTAAATAACCTCCTTTTATATGTATTGGTGGATAATTTAATTTAGAACAATATTTAATATTTGATCCAGTTTGTTTTAAAGAATCCACTAAATGATTTATAGGTCTTTCTTTCATTCTTTCATCACCTGTCAAAACTATATCATTTTTATTTGCCAAAGATAAAACAGCAGTAAGAGGTCTTATTGCAGTACCAGCATTTCCTAAAAAAATAGGTTCTTTTGAATTTATTTGTAAAGGTCCTCCTATACCTTCTATCTCACAACTTTTTTTTTTGTAGTTGATTTTATATTTAATTCCAATTTTTTTTAAAGCTAATAACATATATTTAATATCCATGCTATTTAATAAATTTTTTATACGAGTTTTTCCACAAGCCATGGATGCAATCAAAAGAACTCTATTTGAAATACTTTTAGAACCAGGTAAAGTTATATTACCATTAACAAAAGATACAGGATTTAATTTTATATAATTTTTCATATACTTTCCTTTTTTTTTAAACAAAATAAATTTTGAAAAATTATGTGTATTTTTTTTCAAATTTATTCATGTATTTAATTAATTTTTTAACTCCTTTTATAGGCATAGCATTGTAAATAGATGCTCTCATACCTCCTAATATTTTATGTCCTTTTAATGCATATAATCCTTGCTTTACTGAATTTTTTATAAATAAATTGTTTAATTTTTCATTCTTTAATTTAAAAGTTACATTCATAATAGAACGATTTTTTTTTGCAATGTTATTTGTATATAAATAACTTTTATCTATATAATCATATAATAAATTTGCTTTTATTTTATTAATTTTATAAATTTTATTTAAGCCACCTATTGATTTTAACCATTTGAATACTAAACCTGAAAGATATAAAGAAAAAGTAGGAGGAGTATTAAACATTGAGTTATATTTATCTAAAATACTATAATTTAAAATAGATGGTGAGCAATTTGAATATTTTTTTATTATTTCTTTTTTAATAATTATAAATGTAATACCTGAAGGTCCTATATTTTTTTGAGCTCCTGCATATATTATTCCATATTTATTTATATCTATTGGTTTAGATAATATAGTAGACGAAAAATCTCCTACTAATATTTTATTTTTAAAAAAAGGTTCTTCATGAATAGATAATCCTTCTATAGTTTCATTAGGGCAATAGTGAATATAAATAGATTTTTTATTTACTTTCCATTCAGAAAATTTTGTTATTGTTTTTTTACCATTTTTTAAATATTTTACAACATTTATTAAATTAGGAAGGCAATATTTTTTAGATTCTATAAATGCATTATAACTCCAATAACCACTATTTACATAATCAGCTTGCTGATATTTTTTTAAAAGATTCATAGGAACAGCAGCAAATTGTCCTCTAGCTCCTCCTTGACAAAATAAAACTTTATATGTGTCTGGTATATTAAGAAGATCTCTTAAATCATTTTCGGTGTTTTCTGCTACTTTAATAAAACTACTACTTCTGTGACTAATTTCAATAATAGATGATCCAATATTGTTCCAATTAAGAAATTCTTTATGAGCTCTTAGTAAAACATCATGAGGTAACATTGAAGGACCAGCACTAAAATTATAAATTTTATTCATATTTTACCATTATAATAGTTGTTCGTTTAATATAAAAAATTTTAAAAAATTTATTATTTATTAAATAAATTTGATACCTCTCATATATTTTTTTTGTAATATTTTTGGTATTTCTATTTTGCCATTAGATAATTGGTAATTTTCTAAAATAGCTCCTAATGTTCTACTTATAGCTAAACCTGAAGCATTTAATGTATGTACAAAATTAGTTTTTTTAGTATTATTAATACGGTATTTTGTTTTCATTCTTTTGGATTGAAAATCCAACATATTAGAACAAGAAGAGATTTCTTTATAATTTTTTAACGATGGAAACCAAACTTCTAAATCATAAGTTTTAGAAGCTGCAAAACCAATATCATTACTACATAACAAAATTTTTCTATATGGCAGCTTCAATAATTTTAATACTTTTTCTGCATGATAAGTAATTTCTTCTAAAATATTATTGGATTTTTCTGGTTTAACAATTTGTACTAATTCTACCTTATCAAATTGATGTAATCTAATTAAACCTTTATTATCTTGTCCATAAGATAATTTTTCTGATCTAAAACAAGGAGTACAAGAAACAAATTTAAGGGGAAGGTCTTTTTCTAGCAATATTTTATTACTTAACAAATTAGTAAGAGGAACTTCTCCTGTTGGAATTAAATAATAATTATTTTTTTTTATATTTTTTGAAGATATTTTAAACAAATCATTTTCAAATTTAGGTAATTGTCCAGTATTATATAAACTAGAATAATTAGATATGTAAGGCACATTTAATTCTATATAATTATGTTTTTTTGTATGTAAATCTAACATAAATTGAATTAGTTTTCTGTGTAACAATGCAATTTTATCTTTTATTACTACAAATTTAGAACTAGCAAGTTTAACTCCTGAAGAAAAATCTAATCCTTTTTTTTTACATAAATTAATATGATCTTTAATTTTGAAATTAAAAATTGGTCTTTTCCCATAAATAACTAGTTTTTTATTTTTTGTTAAAGGTATATTATCATCAGGTAAGTTAGGTATTTGTATTAAAAATGAATTTATTTTATTTTTAATAGATTCTAACTTTTTTTTCTTATTTAATATAAAATAATTTATTTTTTTTGATTTTTCTTTTAAATTATTAATTTCTAAAATGTTTAAATTATTTTTTTTTCTTATAGTATTAGATATTATTTTTTTTTTTTGAATATTTTTCTCAATATCAAAATATAATTTTTTTCTTTTTTCTTCCATAAATTTAAACAATTTTATATTTAAAATGAATCCTCTTTTTTTTAATTTTTTAGCAATTTCATTTATGTTCTTTTTTAATAATTTATAATTTAACATTATATTTCCTATATAAAATAATTGTAGTAAATTGTATAAACATGTACTATTTTATATTGTAATATAAAATAAAAAATTAATTAAATTTTTTATTTTTTTTAAACTAATAAACATAAATTAAAAAAAAATAAAATAAATATTAATTTATCAAAAAATAATAAATAATAATATAAAAATTATGAATGTTCATAAAAAAATAAAAAATACGAAATTAATAATCATAGGATCTGGACCAGCTGGTTGCACAGCTGCAATTTATGCATCTAGATGTAATTTAAAACCTATTTTAATAACTGGAGAAAATAAAGGTGGTCAATTAATAAATACTAATAATATAGAAAACTGGCCTGGAGATATAAATAATATTTCAGGTAAAGATTTAATGAAAAGAATGATAGATCATGTTTCAAAATACGATACAAAAATTATAAATGATGAAATTTTAAAAGTTGACTTTAGCAAAAAACCATTTATTTTATTTGGAGAAAAAAATATTTACTATGCTAAATCTGTTATTATCGCTACAGGTTCATATGCTAAATGTTTAAATATAAAATCAGAAAAAAAATTTATAGGAAAAGGAGTATCTTCGTGTGCGACATGTGATGGTTTTTTTTACAAAAACAAAATTGTAGCTGTTGTAGGAGGAGGAAATACTGCTTTTGAAGAATCTTTGTATTTATCTAATATAGCTAAAAAAGTTTATTTAATTCATCGTAATAATTTTTTTAAATCTGAAAAAATATTGCAAAATAGAGTAAAATTAAAAATAAATAAAAAAAAAATAAAATTATATAAAAATTATATTGTAAAAAAAATAATAGGAAATAAAAATGAAGGAGTTACTAATATTATAATAAAAAGCGTTAATAAAAAAAAAATTGTTAATTTAAAATTACAAGGTATATTTATTGCAATAGGACATATTCCAAACACAAGTATTTTTATAAATCAAATAGAATTTATAAAAAACAGTTACATAAAAACAAAATCAGGAATACATGGTTATCATACAGAGACTAGTATACCTGGAATTTTTGCCGCTGGTGATGTTTCAGATCATATATATAAACAAGCAATTACTTCAGCAAGTAGTGGATGTATGGCAGCTTTAGATGCATATAAATATATATCTTCTTTAAAAAACAAAAAAACAAAGGATAAAAAAAATGTCAAAAGAAAGTAATATTGAAATGAATGGGACAGTAATAGATACTTTGCCTAATACTATGTTTAGAGTTGAACTAGAAAACAAACATATAATTACAGCTCATATTTCTGGAAAAATGCGTAAAAATTATATTAGAATTTTAACAGGAGATAAAGTTTCTGTAGAATTAACACCATATGATTTAACTAAAGGAAGAATAATATTTAGAAGTAGATAATTTTCTAACAATATTATTTTTCATAAAAAAAATACTATTTATTAAATAAAAAATCAGGATAATATATTAATGCGTAATAGTTTTTGTGGTAAATTAAAAATAAACGACATAAATAAATACGTAACTTTATGTGGATGGGTAAATAATTATAAAATTTTAAGAAATCTAATTTTTATAAATTTAAGAGATATTACTGGTAATATACAAATTTTTTTTAATAACTCCAACAAAAAATGTTTTAAAAAAGCTTTTAAAGTTAGAAATGAATTTTGCATAAAAATAGAAGGTTTTGTTAGAAATAGAAGCAAAAAAAATATCAATAACAAAATAAAAAATGGAAATATAGAAATAGAAGCAAAAAAAATATCAATATTTAATAAATCTAAATCACTTCCAATAAATAACAATATTATAAATAACACAAAATCTAGAATGAAATATAGATATTTAGATTTAAGAAAACCAAATATGACATATATGTTGAAAATTAGACACAAAATTACTAATTTAATACATAATTTCATGAATGATAATAACTTTATAAATGTTGACACTCCTATTTTAACTAAATCTACTCCTGAAGGTGCAAGAGATTATTTAATACCTAGTCGTACAAAAAAAAATAATTTTTATGCATTACCACAATCACCACAATTATTTAAACAATTATTAATGATTTCTGGAATAGATAGATATTACCAAATAGCTAAATGTTTTAGAGATGAAGATTTAAGATCTGATAGACAACCTGAATTTACACAAATTGATATAGAAGCATCGTTTATAAAATCACAAAAAATATGTAATTTTGTTGAAAAATTAATTAAAAAAATATGGCTAAATATAATAAATATTAAACTAAATAATTTTCCAAGTATTACATATAAAAAATCAATAAAAATGTATGGAACAGATAAACCTGATATAAGAAATCCTTTAATTTTAAAAGATATAAATGATATTTTATACAAAAATAAAATTAATATTGATAATTCATATAGAATATCTACATTACTTATATCTCATACTTATAATATTAAAGAAAAAAAAATATTAGAATATTCTAAATTATTAAAAAAATATAATAACACTAAATTATTATGGATTGTTTTTCATAAATATATAGAAAAAAAAATAATTATAAATTATTCTAAAAACAAACTTCTAACATACGATTTATCTGTACAAATTATAAAAAAAACAAAAGCTAAATTGGGAGATGTAATTTTTATTATATATGATAAAAAAAATGTTGCTAATCAATCTTTAGATAAATTACGTACTCAAATAGGTAATGATTTCGATATATTTGATAAATCTAAACATAAACCAATATGGATTAAACATTTTCCAATGTTTGAAGAATTAAAAAAAAATGTATTATCTTCTGTACATCATCCTTTTACAGCTCCTATGAAAATGAGTTGCAAGGAATTATTAAAAAATTCAAAAAGAGCTATCAGCGACTCATATGATTTAGTTATTAATGGTTACGAGCTAGGAGGAGGATCCGTTAGAGTAGATAATCTAGAAATGCAAAAAACTATATTTAATATAATTGGGATAAATGAAAAAGAACAAAATAAAAAATTTGGTTTTTTTTTGGAAGCTTTAAAATATGGAACTCCTCCTCATGCTGGATTAGCTATTGGAATGGAAAGAATATTAATGTTAATTCTTAATGAAAATGATATAAGAAACGTAATAGCTTTTCCAAAAACTACTAATGGATATTGTTTAACAACTGATTCTCCTAGCAAGATATCAAAAAAAATGATGAAAGATTTAAACATAAAAAAAGATTAATAAAATATATTAAATTTTTTTATTTTTTATTTATACAATAAGTAATTAATTTAATCAATTTTGTTTTTTAAAAAAACCTAATATAAAAAACAAAGAAGAACATAAAACTATACTTGGACTAATTGGCAAATTATATTTTCTTGAAAAAAACAAACCAATTAATATACATAAAATACTTATTATTATAGAAAAAAAAACCATATTTTCAGGTGATTTTGAAAATCTTTGAACAGAAGAAGAAGGTATAATTAATAAAGAATTAATTATTAAAACACCAAATAATTTTACTAATAAACTGATAGTAAATGCTACTAAAAACATAAGAATCAATCGTTCTTTGAAAACGTTTACACCATCTAACGTAGCTAACTCGTAATTTACTATTGTAGACAACATATTTTTCCATCTAAAAATTACAAATGACAATACTATCACAGTAGAAAAAAAAATAGCAGTCAAATCAAAAAAATTAATAGATATTAAATCACCAAATAAATAGGAGGATATATTTATTTTTCTTATTCCAGATAAAATGCTCATTAATATAATACCTAAAGACAAAAAAAAATGAGACATAATAGATAATAATGTATTAATTGACAAAGTAGAATATTTTTCAAAAATTAAGATTATTATGGTTAACAACAAAGATACAATTAAAACTGAATAAAAAGGATCGATATGAAAAAAAATTCCTAATGATAATCCTAGCATAGAAGAATGAGAAATAGTATCACCAAAAGAAGTCATTCTATTCCAAATTATAAGAGATCCTAAAAAACTTGTAGATAAAGCAAGTAATATACTACCAACAAAAATTGGTAAAAATGAATTAATCATTATTAATAAACTCTTTTATTATAATGTTTATTACTTTTTTTTAAAATATTTATGATTATGATGATATATAGAAATTTTATTTGATATTTCTAATCCAAATATCGATGTAAAAGCTATATTTTTATAAACTATTTCAGGTTTTCCTGAACAACAAATATTCTTGTTCAAAAAAATTAGTTTATCTGTTTCCGACATAACTAAATTCAAATCATGAGAAACTATCAAAATAGCACAATTAAAATTGTGTCTTAATTTATTAATTAATTTACATAAATTAAATTGACTTTTAAAATCCAAGCCTTTGGTAGGTTCATCTAATACTAATAAATTTGGATTGTTTAGTAAAGATCTTGCTAACAATACTTTTTGCATTTCACCACCTGATAAATTTTTTAAATCTAAAAAAGATAAATTATTTGCTCCAACAGCTTTTAAGGCTGAAAAAATTTTATATTTTTTATATTTTTTATATAATTGCATAAATCTATATACATTAATAGGAAAATTATAATTTAATTGTAATTTTTGAGGAACATATCCTACTCTAATTTTTTCAAATTTAATAATTTTACCAGAATTAGGTTGTAATAAACCAATAATAATTCTTATTAATGTTGTTTTACCAGCTCCATTAGGACCTATTAAAGTAATAATATTATTATATTTTATAGATAAAGAAATATTTTTTAAAATTTTTTTTTTGTTATAATTAAAACAAATTTTTTTTAAAATCATTAATTTTTTCATGTATTTGTTAATTTTTTACTAATTAATTATTTTTTTATAAAAAAGTTTCTAATTTTTTTAATGTGTATTTAAAATTAATTAAATAATAATTTAAATAATTATTAAACTTTAATTATACGCATAGTATTTGTTTTACCTTGAGTATTTATAATATCACATTGTGTTATAATTACTACATCACCTGTAAATAAGAATTTTTTCTTTTTCAATAAACAAATAGCTTCATTAGCTGCTGTATTATTTTTATTATTAGTATTAAAATATATTGGAATAACACCTTTACAAACAGATAATTCTTTTAAAGTTTTAATATTACGAGATAAAGCAAATATTGGTAATCTTGAATTTATTCTAGAAGTCATCAAAGTACTTAATCCTGATTCTGTTAGAGATATAATAGCATTAACTCCATATAAATGATTAGCAGCATACATACTTAAAGTTGATATTGTTTCTTCTATATTCTTGAATTTTAAATTCAATCTATTTTTTGACACATTAATAACTGGTATTTTTTCTGCTCCTTGACATATTTTAGAAACTATTTTTACAGTTTCTACTGGATATTTACCAACAGAAGTTTCACCTGATAACATAACAGCATCACTTCCATCTAATATTGCATTAGATATATCCATCACCTCTGCTCTTGTAGGTATCGGATTTGAAATCATTGATTCCATCATTTGAGTAGCAGTTATAACTATTTTATTGAGTTGTGTTGCTCTACTAATAATTTTTTTTTGAGCATATGCTAATTTATCATAACCTATTTCAATACCTAGATCTCCTCTTGCAACCATAATAATATCTGAAGATAAAATGATATCATCAAGAATTTTGTCATTAACAAGAACCTCAGATCTTTCTATTTTAGCTATTATTTTTATTTTACTACCAAGCTTATTTATTATCTTCCTTGCTTTAATTAAATCTTTGCTAGATCTAGGAAAAGATATTGCTAAATAGTCAACTCCTATCTTAACAGAAGTTTTAATATCTTTTTTATCTTTTTTAGTTAAAGATTTAGCTGATAAACCTCCTCCTAATTTATTAATTCCTTTATTGTTTGATAAAACACCTCCAACAATAACTCTTGTATAAATTATTTTGTTTTTAATTTTAAATACTTTCAACTGTATTTTACCATCATCTAACAATAAAATATCATTTTTTTTAAGATCATTTGGTAAATTTTTATATTTAAAACCAACTTTTGTTTGATCTCCATCTGAAGATTTTAAAAATGGATCTAATATGAAAACGTTACCTGTGTTAAGAAAAACTTTATTTTTTTTAAATTTAGATATTCTAATTTTAGGTCCTTGTAAATCAGCTAAAATAGAAAAATATAAACCAGTATTTTTCATAATATTAAATGCTTTTTCGGCCCTTAATTTATGTTCATTACTAGTTCCATGAGAAAAATTTAATCTTAATACATTTGATCCAGCAAGAATTATTTTTTCTAAATTGTTTTTTATATCAGTGGAAGGACCCAAAGTAGTTACTATTTTTGTTCTTCTTAAATTTTTTAACATAAAACACTCCATATTTTATTAATTGAAAAAAAAGTTTGAAAAATAAATATTTTTTACGCAAAAAAATTATTTTAATATTTATTGCACAATAAAAATTATTAGTAGAATGATGTATAACATAAATATTAAACATAAAATATAATAAATGAAAAAATATATTTTACACAATAAAACAAAATAATTATAATTGGTAAGATAAAAAATACTTTTAATTTAAATAATAATAAAATATAAAATTAAATTCATATTTATTAAAAAAACTCTAGTTTTATTAAATACATAAACATATAATTAATCTATTTGATTAAATAACAAATCAAATATTTAATTTGTTAAATTATAATAATTATATATATATATTTAAACATATATAATTGTATGTTTAAATAATTAGAAATTTTTAAGTAAATTTATTAATATATGAATATTAAGGAGATTGCATTGGTAATTAAAAAAAAACAAGCATATAATCTAGTAATTTTTGGAGCTAAAGGTGATTTAGCAAAAAGAAAATTATTACCATCATTATATCAATTAGAAAAATATAATGAACTATCAAAAAAAACAATAATTATAGGTGTTGGTAGAGCAAATTGGAATGATAAAGACTACATTGATATAGTCAAACAATCTTTAAAACTTTTTATGAAAGAAAAAATTAAAAAATTAATTTGGAAAAAGTTTAAAAAAAAATTGAGATTTTGTAATTTAGATGTAAATGAAATATATAATTTTAATAAATTGAAATTGATATTAAATCAAAAAAAAAGAATAACTATTAATTATTTTGCTGTTCCTCCTAACAGATTTAAAGCAATTTGCAATGGATTAGGAAAATCTAATTTAAATAAAAAACCATCTCGTGTAATAATTGAAAAACCAGTCGGAACATGTTTAAAAACATGCAAGGAAATAAATAATCACATAAGTGAATATTTTAAAGAAAAACAAGTATTTAGAATTGATCATTATTTAGGTAAAGAAACAATAATGAATTTAATAGCATTGCGTTTTGCAAACTCTATTTTTTTTAATAATTGGAATAAAAATACAATAGATCATGTGCAAATTACAGTAGCAGAAGAAGTAGGAATAGAAGGACGAGTAAAATATTTTAATAAAACCGGTCAAACTAGAGATATGATACAAAATCATTTATTACAAATATTAAGTATAGTAGCTATGTCTAAACCTAATAAATTAACTGCTGATGATATAAGAGATGAAAAAGTAAAAGTATTAAGATCTTTAAGACCTATTAATTATCTAAATGTTTTAAAAAAAACTGTTAGAGGACAATATACATCAGGTGAGATTAATGGAAAAAATGTTCCATCATATTTAAAAGAATTAGGTGAAAATGTAAAAAGCGATACAGAAACTTTTGTTGCTATGAGAGTAGATATCGACAATGTTAAATGGAATGGTGTTCCTTTTTATTTAAGAACAGGAAAAAGATTAGCTAGAAAATGTTCAGAAATAGTTATATATTTTAAAAATTTGTCAACAAATTTATTTAAAGATCATATAAAAAAATTACCTAAAAATAAATTAACTATTAGATTACAACCGAATGAAGGAATAGATTTAGAAATATTAAATAAAATACCAGGGTTAGATTTAGGATACAAATTATCAAAAAATAAATTAAATTTGAATTATTTTGATGTTTTTAAAAAAAATCATTTAGCAGATGCATATGAAAGATTGTTATTAGAAAGTATGAGAGGTATACAATCTTTATTTGTAAGAAGAGATGAAGTTGAAGAATCTTGGAAATGGATTGACAACATTATCAAAGGATGGAAAATTAAAAAAAATAAGCCATTAAAATATATGGCAGGAACCTGGGGGCCTAGTTTATCTTTAGACATGATAAAAAAAGATGGAAAAAATTGGAATAATATAGATTAAATAAAAAAAAATATCTTACTAATTTTAAAAAATAATAAATATTAAAACTTATAAAAAAATATTAATTTATAGATTTGTTTCTTGAAAAATTATGTAAACTATTTATTAATATACTATGATTTTATTAAAATATTGATAAGTTAAAATATTTAAAAAGGAATAAAATATATGATTCGTATAGCATTTTTTATTATAACAAATTTAGCAGTAGTATGTGCTTTAAGTTTATTTTTGTTATTTACACATATGTCTTCTCATAGTATTTATGTTTTAGTTTTTAGTTCTATGATATTGGGTTTTACAGGATCAATAATATCTCTTTTAATGTCAAAATGGATTGCTATAAATTCGATGGGAGGTAAAATATTAAAGTATCCTATTAATGAGATAGAAAAATGGTTAACTAATAAGATTAAACAACAATCTGAACTAATTGGAATTAAAACACCGCAAATATTAATATATGATTCTAATGATGTTAATGCATTTGCTACTGGTCCAAACCGTAATTCATCATTAATAGGATTATCTACTGGATTAATAAAAAACATGAAAAGTTCAGAAATAGAGGCAGTAATAGCTCATGAAATTTCTCATATTAGTAATGGAGATATGGTAACCATGGTTTTATTACAAGGAATAGTTAATACTTTTGTTATTTTTATATCTAGATTTATCACTCATTTAGTATCTGGTTTAATATATGGATTTAACAAATCTGAAAATAGTACTTTAATCAAAGTAATGTCATACATAATGTGTACAACTATGGAAATAATATTTGGAATATTAGCAACAATTATTACAATGTGGTTTTCAAGAAAAAGAGAATTTTACGCAGATGAAGGTTCTTCTAAAATAGTCGGTAAGGAAAAAATGATTGCTGCTTTAATTAGATTGAAGAAATTTGTCCCTCAAAAAAGTAATAATTTGATGTCTGCATTCTATATCAACGGGGATATGAAATCTATTTTTTCTAAATTATTTATGTCTCATCCTTCTATAGAAAGAAGAATAAGCAATTTAAATAAAAAAAAATAAAATGTTAATTTTTATTTAAAATAAGATACTAATTAAAAATAAATAATATATATATATCAAATATTAATGAAAAATATTAATTATTTAAAATAAATTTTATAAAAAAAAATTTAATTAAAAATAAAATTTGTTTATAATACCTCTGTATAATTAGCAGAGGTAAATTATTATTTAATATAAATATTTTTAAATTTTATTTTTGTTATAATATATATTTTAATATTTTCATAATATGTAATATTTTGACAAACGGTAAAAATTATATAATAATTTTTAAAATAAATTTTTCTTGTAAAAAATTACATATATGTTACATAACATACGATTAATAGGTTTTTATCTTAACATGGAATTTAGCCGCATTGTTTTATTTTTATATAATTACAAAAAATTATTAATAAATAATAATTTAAATTTTTATATTATGTTATTATCAATAACTATTTATAAATATTATTCGAATATCATATATTTAATATTATGGAGTCTGCTATGTATTACTATTTAGATCCATCAATACTAGCAGGATTAATAACTTTAATAACATTAGAAATAGTTTTAGGAATAGATAATTTAGTATTTGTCGCAATATTAATAGAAAAACTACCTCCAATCAAAAGAGACAAAGCTCGTCTTTTAGGATTAAGTGTAGCAATAATATTAAGGTTAATTCTTTTATCATTGATGTCATGGATGGTAACATTAACAACTCCTGTTGTTGTATTCAATAATTATTTAAAATTATCAGGTAAAGATTTAATACTCTTAATGGGAGGATCATTTCTTTTATTCAAAGCTATCACTGAATTGCATGAAAAATTAGAAAATAAAATCAAAAAAAAAGAATCAAATAAAAGTTATACTTCTTTTATAATTGTAGTAATACAAATTATTATATTAGATGCAATATTTTCATTAGACTCAGTGGTCACTTCAGTAGGAATAGTAAACAATTTGTTTATTATGATGACAGCAGTTATTATAGCTATGGTTATTATGTTAATAGCATCTAAAACTTTAACAAATTTTATTAATTCTCATCAAACAGTTGTTGTTCTTTGTTTAAGTTTTTTACTTATGATAGGAACTAGTTTAGTTGCAGAATCTTTTGGCTTTTATATACAAAAAGGATATTTATATGCAGCAATAGGTTTTTCTATATTAATTGAATTATTTAATCAAATAGCACGTCATAATTTCATAAAAAATGAATCTAAAATACCTGTTAGACAAAGAGCATCAGAAACTATCATAAGATTAATGTCAAAAAAAGAAATAAATAATCAGATATTAGAATCATCATTTAAAGGTAAAATTGATCAATCTGTAATATCACCAGGTACTTTTAAAGAAGAAGAAAAATACATGGTGAATGGAGTTTTAACTTTAGCTTCAAGATCTATACATAGTATTATGACTCCTAGAAGTGAAATATCATGGGTAAATACAGAAAAAAAAATACAAGATATATATATACAATTATTAGATACTCCTCATAGTTTATTTCCTGTATGTAAAGGTGAATTAGATAAAATAATAGGAATAGTTAGAGCTAAAGAGTTACTGGTAGCTTTAGATCATGATATGAATGTTTCTACATTTGCATCCCAAAATATACCAATTATAATACCAGAATCATCAGATCCTATAAATTTACTTGAAGTATTAAGAAAAGCAAAAGGTAGTTTAGTAATAGTAACAAATGAATTTGGTATTATTCAAGGTTTGATTACTCCATTAGATGTTTTAGAAGCTATAGCAGGAGAATTTCCTGATGCTGATGAAACTCCTGACGTAATTGTAAAATCAAAAAACAGATGGATAGCTAAAGGTGGAACAGATTTACATTCTTTACAACAGTTGCTAGGAACAAATGATTTAATACAAAAAAAATCAAATTGTGTATCTTTAGCTGGATTATTAATAAATCATAAAGGTAAGTTATTATCTTTAGGTAATACTATTAATATAAATAATTTTCATTTCAAAATAATAGAAGCTACAAAATACAGAATAGATTTAGTAGAAATAACAAAAATTAATGATTATTAAAAAAATTGTATAATATTTATGCAATTGCTTATACAAACTGTAATCTTAAATTATTATGAAAAAAAAAATAAATAAAAAAATTCTTTCACTTGAAATGTCAAGTGAAATTTGTTCAGTTTCTTTGTTAAATAATGGAACAATACATTCCATAAAAAAAAATTGTTATTTAACACATTCAAAAAATATTTTGCCTATGATTAAAAAAATTGTAAATATATCTAAAATAAAAATAAATCAATTACGTGCTATTTCTTTTAGCAAAGGTCCAGGAAATTTTAGTGGTATAAGAATATCTAATAGTGTAGCACTCGGTATTTCTTTAGGAATAAATAATAATGTTAAAGTAATTGGCATTTCAACATTATTAATAATGGCAGAACAAGCATGGAGAAAATATAAAAACAATAACATTGTTATAATTTTTAAATCTTATAACAACAATTTTTTTTATTATGTTAAATACATTAAAAAAGAAAATTTTTGGATAAATTACAAAAAAAAATTGTTAAATAAAAAAAATATAATGTATAAATTAAATAATTTAAGTAAAAAATGGAATATATATTCTAATAAAAATATTGCAAACGTTTTTGAAAAAAAAATAAAAATATTACATCCAACAGCAATAGATGCTATTTCTTTATCTATATTATATTTAAAAAAAGAAAAATTTTTTTTAAATTAATAATTTATAAAAAATATTTTTATAATTTATAAAAATAAGTGTGTTATATGAATAATTTAAATAATTGTAGCAAACTAATTGTACGTAACAAAAATTTATTTGTTAATAAAAAAATATTAATTTTTGGCCTTTTTGATATATATATTTATAAATATTTCAATGTCAATTTTTTAAAAATGTACACCAACAACTATAATATTTTTAAAAAAATAAAAAAACATAAAATAAAAATATATTTAAATAGTATTTTAAAAAATGAATATATAATTAGACGTGATTTAATAATATATTATTGGCCAAAAAGCAATGTAGAAGCAAAATTTCAAATAGAAAATTTATTATATTTAATTCCTAAATATAGCAAAATTTTTTTTGTTGGGAGAAATCGTAGTAGTATAAAAAGTGTTGTTAAAATATTTCAAAAGTACATATATTTAAAAAAAATAGATGCAGCTAAAAATTGTATTTTATATTTAGGGATAGTTATAAAAACAAAAAAAAAATTTTCAATGAAAAATTATTTTAGTAATACTTTATATAATAATTTAATTATTAAAAATTTGCCTGGCGTTTTTAGTTATAAAAAAATAGATAGTGGTACTAAACTTTTACTATCAACTTTTTACAACAAAAAAGCAAATAATAAAAATTATTTAAATAAAACTAATGTATTAGATTTAGGATGCGGTTCAGGTGTGATAGGCATAAATTTAAAGTTATTATTTGGCAATATTAAAATTTTTTCTATAGATAATAATGCCACATCAATATTAATAACAAAAAAAAATTTTAAAATTAATTTTTTAGAAGGTAATGTTATGATAAGTGATTTATTTTCTAATATAAAAAAAAAGTTTGATTTGATAGTTTCAAATCCATCTATACATAATAATTGGAAAATAAATGATTATATGATTTTACAAATAATAGAAAAATCAAACAAATATTTAAAAAAAAAGGGCGAGCTTAGAATTGTCACTCATAATTTCAAAAAATATGAGAAAGAAATTAAAAAAAGATTTTCTCAACATACTATTTTATTAAAAAAAAAACATTTTGTAATACATAAAATAATTAAATAAAATAATATCTATACCCAGGGCGGGATTTGAACCCGCAAGGTTTTTAAAAACCGAGGGATTTTAAGTCCCTTGTGTCTACCAATTTCACCACCTGGGCATTTTATTAATTAGACGCGTTCCGGAGTTGAACCGAATTATATGGATTTGCAATCCACTGCATAACCAATCTGCCAACGCGCCATTTATATATTATAAACAAATAAAAATATAAAAACAACTATTATATAGTTAAATATGTTAAATAAAAATAAAAAAAAATAATATACTTAACACAATAAATATTATATAATAAATATAATCACCTGGAGGAATGGCCGAGTGGTTTAAGGCAACGGTCTTGAAAACCGTAGATAAGAAATTATCCGAGAGTTCGAATCCCTCTTCCTCCAAAAATTATTTCCCATGTTTAATAAAAATAAACAAAATATCATATCATGTCTTAAATAATATTTAATATTTTTAAAATTATTTTTATAATTAAAAAAAATTATTATAAAATACCGAACATGTAAAAAATTGACATGTTCGGTATACAAACAATTATATATTTAAATTATTTTAAAGGTTTACTAGCCGGAAAACTAGATTTATTAGTTGCTTCATGTATCCCAGCTGATTTAAAAGAATTAATGTTTACAAAAATTTTCTTTTTATATTTTTTATTTTCAATATTTGAAGGTATTTTTGTTACTGGGGCACTTGAAAACCTTTGTTTTCTATTTAATTCTATTTTATTTAAATATTTATTGTTTTTTGTATATAATAATGAATAGTATTTTTTTGGTTTACATTTTAATTTGATATGTAATTTATTTAAAAAATTATTATTAGAAAAACCGTCATTTTTAAAATCTTTGTTAAATTTTAATTTTTTTTTATGTATTTGTAATTTTAAAAAACAATTGTTATTTTTGTTATTTTCATTTAAAAATTTTGTATCTTCTATGCTTATAGAAATAAGAGTATTTTTAATATAATTTTTATTATTATTAGATAATACAAACAAATCTGAAAAATGTTTTTTTTTCTTATTTTTACATTTTGTGTTATATGAAAAAACTGGATTAATTTTCCAATTTTTATTAATACATATTTCTAAAGATGAGGAAACAAAATATTTTTTTTTTGTTTTTTTCATTTTAATATTTTTTTTTTGATTGTTTTTAATACCTCTATTTACATTACTGAATTTTTTTTGTGTACCAATATTTTTCGTATTATTTTCAATTTTATATCTAAATTTTTTTTTAATATTATTATTATTTTTTAACATATTATTTATTTTATGGTTATTAAATTTTTCTATTTTACAAACTCTTCTTTTTTTTTTATAAAAATCTTTATTTATAGAAATGTCATAATTTTTCATAATATTATTATTTACATTTTTTTTTATTTCTTCATTATATTTTTTTTTACATAATTTATTTTTTAATAAATAATTATATTTTGTGTAAAAATTTCTATTTTTTATCTTTAATAAATCGGTGTTGTTTTTCTTAAAGTTATTAGACATAGATTTTTTTATTTTCTTGTCGTTTATTTTTTTTTTATATTTTAAGTTATAATCAAAAAATTTATGGATGTTATTTTTTTTTAAATCAATCTTAAGTTTATGTAAAACTTTTTCATATTCTTTTTTGTAAAAGTTTTTATTTAAAATTTTTTTGTTTTTATAATCAATAATATAATTAATATTAAACATCTTTTTTAACCAATCTGTAAATTTAAAAAAAACGTTTTTATATATATATTCTTTTTTTGAAAATAAATCGTCAACTTTTATTAAGTTATTTTTTTTATTAGAACATGAAAAAATATTAGTCATTATATTGGATGATAAATTATATTTTTTTATATCATTTTGAATTTTTTTAGATGATTTAGATACTTTTATTTTATGTAAATTAGGCAAATGATAACTAATTGATTCGTAATTCTCTCCTTTTTTTATTCTTAAAACTGAATAATGAGGTGTTTCCATTTTATTATTAGGTACTATTATAGTTCTTCCACCACACTGGCGCTTTTCTATTTCATTAACTTCATTTCTTTTTTCGTTTAATAAATAACATGCTATTTCAACAGGGACTATAGCATGAACTTCTAATGTATTATCTTTTAATGATTCTTCTTCTATTAATCTTAATATAGATAATGATAATGACTCATTATCACGAATACTTCCATTACCTTTACATTTAGGACAAACATGATAACTAGATTCACACAAAGAAGAACTTAATCTTTGTCTAGACATTTCTAATAATCCAAATTTAGAAATATTACCTATTTGTATTCTTGCTCTATCTTTTCTCATTATATTATATAATTTATTTTCTACTATTTTTTTATTTTTATGCTGATTCATATCAATAAAATCAATAACTATTAATCCACCTAAATCTCTTAATCTCAATTGTCTCGATATTTCATCAACTGCTTCTAAATTAGTTTTAAATGCAGTTTCTTCAATATCAATACCTTTGACAAAACGTGAAGAATTGATATCAATAGCTGTTAAAGCTTCTGTTGTATCTAAAATTATAGATCCACCAGATGGTAATCTAACTCTTCTTTGAAAAGCTGAATTTATTTGTTTTTCAATTTGATAATGACTAAATAATGAATTTTTCCCAGTGTATAATTTTATTTTGTTAATAAATTCTGGTCTTCCCAAAGATATTATATGTTCTTTAGCATATTCTAATATTTTAGGATTATCAATTAATATTTCGCCAATATCTTGTTTTAAATAATCTCTAAATGCTCTTACAATAGCATTACTTTCCTGATATATTAAAAACGGAGCTTTTTTAGTTTTAGAAATTTTTTTTATTGTATACCAATGTTTTAATCTAAAAGATAAATCCCATTTTAAATCTTTTATTGATTTTCCTAAACCAGCTGTTCTAATAATTATCCCCATGTCATTTGGTAAAGGTAATGAAGATAATATTGATTTAAGTTCATTTCTATCTTCTCCTTCAATTTTTCTAGAAATACCTCCAACTTTAGGATTGTTAGGCATTAAAACTAAGTAACTTCCAGCTAAACTTATAAAAGTAGTTAATGATGCTCCTTTATTTCCTCTTTCTTCTTTATCTATTTGTATTATTACTTCCTGCTCTTGTTTAATAATATCTTTAATATTAGGTCTACCATAATTTATATAATTAGAAGGAAAATATTCTCTAGATATTTCTTTCAACGGCAAAAAACCATGTTTGTCAGATCCATAATCTACAAAAGCAGCTTCTAAACTAGGTTCAATTCTAGTTATTTTACCTTTATAAATATTTGATTTTTTTTTTTCATAACCAGGAATTTCAATATCTAAATCGTATAATTTTTGACCATCAACAAGAGCAATTCTTAACTCTTCTTTTTGTGTTGCATTAATTAACATTCTTTTCATCGCAATATCTCTTATATATTTTAAGATTAATACATTAGTAAAAAATATAGTATTTAGATGAAATAGCTCGTATTAATGTCAAGTTTTTTAATACTTGATTTTGCATTTTATTAGAATAATGTTAAAATAATATTATTAAATATAAAATTGAATATGATTTATAAAATAAATATACTATATTTATATAAATGAATTTTATTAGAAAATGGTTAATATTAAACAATTATTTTTTTTTATAAATTTTATATATATAATATTTATATAAAAGAAAATTTACATGAAAAAATTTAATAAAAATGTATCAAAAATAATTATAAATATAAATACATATAATCAAAGAATAGATAACTTTATAAAAAAAAAAATAAAAAAAATACCTAAAAATTTCTTGTATAAAATATTAAGAACCGGTCAAGTTAGAGTAAATAAAAAAAGAGTTAAACCTAAATATAAATTAAAAATAGGAGATATAATTAGATTACCGCCAATTAATAATTTAACTAAATATAAAAAATACAATAAAAATATTAATAAAATAATAAAAAAAAATTTATTACTGTTTAATAATATCTTATATGAAGATAAATATTTATTAGTTATTAATAAACCTTCAGGTATTGCTGTACATGGTGGTAGTGGTATTAATATTAATATAATAGATGGACTAAGATTATTAAATAAAAAAAAATTTTTAGAATTAGTTCATCGTTTAGATAGAGATACTTCGGGAATACTACTTGTAGCAAAAAAAAAATCTGTTCTAAAAATATTACATGAACAAATTAGAAATAAAAAAATAAAAAAAAAATATATTGCTTTAGTTCACGGTGTTTTAAATAAAAAAAATATAAAAGTAAACATACCATTATTTAAAAAAATATTAAATAATAATAAACATAAAGTTGTCGTTAATGATAAAGGTAAGAAATCTATTACATATTTTAATGTTATTAAAAAATATAAAAAAACTACTTTATTATCAATAATTCCAGTTACTGGAAGAACACATCAAATCAGAGTACATGCTTTATATTTAGGACATCCAATAGTTTTTGATAATCGTTATGGTAACAACAAATTAGATTGTTTAATACAAAAAAATAAATTTAAAAGATTAATGTTACACGCATCTTCTGTTTCTTTTAATCACCCAATAACTAAAAAATCATTAAATATTGAAGCTCCTTTAGAAGAAAGTATGAAAAAATATTTATGAATAAAAAATAACATTAATTATTAATTAATATGATATTAAAAGATACAAAAATATTTTTTAACAACAATTTTTAAAAGGATATATTATGGCAGTACAAAAAAAAAAACCAACTAGATCAAAAAGAGGAATGAGAAGATCTCATGATAAAGTAAAAACACAACAATTATCTATAGATAAAAAAACAGGAGAATTACATATTCGACATCATATGACTAAAAAAGGTTTTTATCGAGGTAATAAAATTATATAAATTTATTAGTATTAATTGAATATTTAAAAAAAATTATGTTCAGTAAACAAAAACATTATTGAACATAGTTTTAAATTATAAAAAATAAATAACATGATTATAAACAATAATAAAATTGCTGTTATATTTTCAGGGCAAAATTATCAATCTTTTGATTTAATTAATGAATACATTAGAAAATATAGTTTAATTAAAAAAATGTTTAAAAAAACTTCTAATATTATTAATTATAATTTGTTAAAATTATTAAAACAAGACAAAAAAAAAATAATTAACAATTTTCAATATATTCAACCTATATTACTTACAATATCTTTTTCTATGTATAAAATATGGCAGCAAAAAAAAAACCATTATATGCCTAAATATATGGTAGGACATAGTTTAGGAGAATACATTGCTTTGGTATGTTCTAAATCTATAAGTTTTATAGATGGTGTAAAATTAGTATATCAAAGAGGTATATTAATGAAAAAACATACAAAAAAAATAAAATGTGGTATGAAAGTAATTATAGGATTAAAAAAAAATATTATAAAAAGAATATGTGAAAAAAGTAAAAAAAAACAAGTATTATCTATAGCAGCAATAAACTCTAAGAAACAAATAGTTATAGCTGGACATATGGAAGCTATAAATAGAGCTGTTTTATTATGTAAAAAATACAAAGTTAAATGTATTTTAAATATAAACATCAAAATAGCTTCACATTGTTCTTTAATGAATAAAGCAAGTGAAGAATTTAAAAAATTTTTATATAAAATAAAATTAAATAAACCAAAATGTATAATATTACACAACGTAAATGCAAAAAAAACAAAAAACTATATTAATATACGTAAACTATTATTAGAACAATTTTATAAACCAGTTATGTGGTATGAAATAATAAAAAAAATTAAATTAAAAGGAATTAAAAATTTTTTAGAAATAGGTCCAAAAAAAATACTCACAAATATTAATAAAGACATAAATAACATCAATTCTTATTATTTGAAAATATAAAATATGAATATAAATTTAAAAAATAAAATAGCAATAGTTACTGGAGCTAGTAGAGGTATAGGAAAGAAAATATCTATTTTGTTAGAAAAACATCATGCTACAATTATAGGGACATCTTCTACTTCAAAAGGAGTTGATAAAATTAACAAATTTTTAAAAAAAAAAAAAAGCAAAGGTTTTTTATTAAACTTAAATGATGATATTTCTATAAAAAATTTTTTTTTAAATGTAAATAAAAATTTTGATAGCATAGATATACTTATTAATAACGCAGCTATTATTCAAGATAAATTTATTATAAATATGAAGATAAAAGAATGGGAAAATGTTATTCATACAAATTTAACTTCAATCTTTATAATGGTTAAAAATGTTTTGTTTAATATGATAAAAAAAAAATATGGAAGAATTGTAACTATAGGTTCTGTAATAGCAAATATAGGGAACAAAGGTCAAAGTAATTATGCTGCTTCTAAATCAGGAATTATAGGCTTTAACAAATGTTTAGCAAAAGAAATAGCTAAATATAATATTACAGCTAATATAGTATCCCCTGGGTTTATCAAAACAAAATTAATAAAAAATATACCTATTTTGAACAAAAAAAAAATTTTGCAAAACATACCAATGGAAAAAATAGGTAATAAAAATGATATAGCATATTCAGTATTATTTTTAACTTCTAAATATGCAAGCTATATCACAGGAGAAAATATCCATATAAATGGTGGATTGAATATGATTTAATAATTTTAAAAAGGATACAAATGAAAATTATTGAAAATAAAATAAAAAAAATTATTAGTGAACAACTAGGAATTGAGATTAAAAATATAAATAACGATAGTTATTTTGTTAAAGATCTAGGAGCTGATTCATTGGATATGATAGAATTAATTATGTCAATAGAGGAAAAATTTAATATTGAAATATCTGATAAAGAAGCACAAAATATGAATTGTATAAATAAAATCGTCGAATATTTAAATAAAATTAAATATGTTAAAACTTGATAATTTATTTTTAATTAATATTTTTATATAAATAAATATATCCTTAATTAATGTTGAGTAATTAAATTTTTATGTAAATATTATTTGGATTAAAAATGAATAAATTAATTGTTATAGAAGGTATTGAAGGAGCAGGAAAGAGCACTGTAAAAAGAATAATAAAGAATTTTTTAAAAAGTTTCGGCATCAAAAAAATATTTTGCGTGAGAGAACCTGGTGGTACTCCTATAGCAGAAAAGTTAAGAAAAATAATAAAAAATGGAGAAAAAGATGAAAAATTAACTTATATTTCGGAGATATTATTAATATATGCAGCAAGATCTCAACTTTTAAAAAATGTAATAAAAAAAAAATTAAAAATAGGTTATTGGATTATTAGTGATAGATTTAATATTTCCTCTTTAGCATATCAAAAAGGTTATTCAAAAACCAATGATAGAATCATTGATTTATTACAAAAAAAAATATTAAGTAATATTAAAGTGGGATTAACAATATATTTAGATGTATTACCTAAAACAGCATTGAAACGTATAAAAATGAGAGGTAAAATGGATCTTATAGAAAAAAAATCATTTGTTTTTTTTAATAAAATCAGGAAAAAATATTTGTCTTTAATTAAAAACAAAAAAAATGTAATTATAATTAATGCTAATTTAAATATAAAAAAAGTAATGTTATCTTTAATTTATCAATTAAAAAATTGGTTAATAAAAAATGAGTATAAATAATTATCCTTGGTTGAATGAAATTTATAAAAATGTTATTCGTCAATATAAAAAAAATATATTACATCACGCTATATTAATAGAATCTTTTTACAAAGTAAAAAAAAAAAAACTAATATTAGAAATTACTAAATGGTTATTATGTAAAAAAAAAAAATATTATAAAAGTTGCAATATATGTGCTAATTGCAAATTAGTCATGTCTAATAATTATCCTGACTTATATTTAATAAAAGAAAAATTAGATAATTTAAAAAAAACAGGAGTAAACGAAATCAGAAAAATTATCAATAATATATATTATAAACCTCAATATGGAAAAAAAAAAATTGTTTGGTTATTCAAAGTTTCCAATATGAACAAATTTCAAATAAATTCTTTACTAAAAGTTTTAGAAGAGCCTCCAAAAAACACCTGGTTTTTTATATCAGATATAAAAAATAACAAATTGCTAGAAACATTTCGTAGTAGATGTTTAGTTTACACTATAATAGTCCCTATTAATATAAGCATAAAATGGTTGAATAAATATACTAATTATAACAATGAACAATGTTTTATAGCTATTAAATTAAATAATAATTCTCCTATTGATGCAAAAAAAGAAATTAATAATTTTTTGTTAGAAAAAAGATTTTTTTTATATCAAAAATTTTTATTTTCAATTAAAAAAAATGATTTTGTTTCATTATTCGATCATTTAAATTCTAAAAATGTAATTCAAAACATATTATGGATATGTTTTTTATTATTAGACGTTATTAAATATAAGTTAAACTGTTTAAATTTTATTTTAAATAAAGATTGCAAAAATATAATATATAATATTTCTAAGATATATTCATATAGAAAAGTAGTTGAAATTATTAACATTTTTTTTAAATGCAGATATAACATTATAAATATACCAAATATTAACACAGAACTGTTGATAATAGATTCTTTGATAAAATGTGAAAAATTTTAAATAACTAATAGGTAATAATTATGTTTTTAATAGATTCTCATTGTCATTTAGACAGACTAAATTATAAAAATATACATAAAAATATTGATGATGTAATAAAAAAGGCATTTAAACATAATGTTAAATTTATGTTAACAATATCAACTTCAATATCTAATTTTAAAAAAACCTTTAAAATGTTAAAAAATAAATTTATTAATGTTAGAATTTCATGTGGAATACATCCTTTATATATTTCTAAAAATAGTAATATTGAAAAAATGTTAACTTTATCAAAAAATGAGTATGTGATTGGGATAGGAGAAACTGGATTAGATTATACAAATATTAACCATAATAAAAAAAAACAGATAAAATTTTTTAAATATCAAATAGATGTAGCTAAAAAAATAAAAAAACCTATTATAGTACATTCTAGAAATTCTAAAAATGATACTATAAATGTTTTACAAAGAGAAAAATCTGAAATATGTGGAGGAGTTTTACATTGTTTTACAGAAGACATAGATATGGCTAGAAAATTATTAAACATTGGTTTTTATATATCTATTTCAGGTATAATAACTTTTAAAAATACTTATGCATTAAATGAATTAGTAAAATATTTACCTATAGATAGAATTCTTATTGAATCAGATTCACCTTATTTATCTCCAGAACCTTACAGAAAAAAAGAAAACCAACCTGCAAATGTAAGTTTGATTGCTAACCACTTATCTAAAATAAAAAAAATAAATTTGTTTGATTTATCTTATATTTTAAAAAATAACTTTATTAATTTGTTTAACTGCAATTTTTTAAAAAAATATAAATAATATATATTATAAAATACTTTAAGTTAAAATTAATTTATATAGGATCTATATGATTAAAAATGCATTTTCTGGTTTACAAAAAATAGGTAAATCATTGATGTTACCTGTATCAGTATTACCTATAGCTGGTATATTATTAGGCATAGGTTCTGCTCATTTTTCTTTTATACCTAATATTATATCTCGAGTGATGTTAGAATCAGGTAGTTCTGTTTTCACAAATATGCCGTTAATTTTTTCCATAGGTATAGCATTAGGTTTTACTAAAAATGATGGTGTTTCAGCATTAGCAGCAGTAGTTGCTTATGGAATAATGACAAAAACTATGTTGGTAGTAGCTCCATTTTTTTTACACATAAATATTCCAGGAATAGATATAAAACATATTTTAGACACAGGTATATTAGGAGGAATAATATCTGGAGGTATTTCAGCTTTAATGTTTAATATTTTTTATAAAATAAAATTACCTGATTATTTAGGTTTTTTTGCTGGCAAACGTTTTGTTCCTATTATTGCAGGAATATTATCTATATTTATAGGGATATTATTAGCAATAATATGGCCTCCAATAGGAAAAGCAATACAAATATTTTCCCAATGGGCTGCATATCAAAATCCTATGCTTGCCTTTGGAATATATGGTTTTGTAGAAAGAACATTAGTTCCATTTGGATTGCATCATATATGGAATGTACCATTTCAGATGCAAATAGGTGAATATACAAATTCAATTGGACAAGTTTTTCATGGAGACATCTCTAGATACATGGCAGGAGATTCAACAGCTGGAAAATTATCAGGTGGTTTCTTATTTAAAATGTATGGTTTACCAGCAGCAGCTATAGCAATTTTGCATTGTGCAGATAAAAAAAACAAAAAACAAATAAGCGGAGTCATGTTATCTGCAGCACTAACTTCTTTTTTAACTGGTATCACGGAACCTATTGAATTTTCTTTTATATTAGTAGCTCCAATATTATATTTTATTCATTCTATTTTAGCAGGTATGGCTTTTCCAATATGTATATTTTTCAACATGAAAGCTGGAATGAGTTTTTCTCACGGTTTGATAGATTTTTTAGTTTTAAGCGGTAATAGTAAAAATGTTTGGTTATTTCCATTGATTGGTTTGTTGTATGGTTTTATATATTATATTATTTTTTACATTATAATTAATAAATTTGACATAAAAACTCCTGGAAGAGAAAAAATAAATATTAGTGTTGTTAAAAATGATAAAGAAATGGCTTCTATAATTATAAAATCGTTAGGAGGAAAAAAAAATATAAATAATTTAGATGCTTGTATAACTAGATTAAGAATTAGTGTTCTTGACAACACAAAAGTTGATGTAAATAAACTAAAAGAAATAGGAGCTGCTGGAGTAATAATATCTGGATTAGGAGTACAAGTCATTTTTGGTACAAAATCAGATAATTTAAAAACATTAATAGAGGAACAAATGAATATTATATAAATAATATATTTGTTAAAAATAAAAAACATTATGGTAAATAACATATTTAAAAAAATTATTAATAAAGAAATAAAATCTAATATTTTATATCAAGATAATATCTTGACGGCTTTTGAAGATATTAATCCTAAAACACCTGTTCATATATTGATAGTTCCAAATATTTTTATAAAAAATACTAATTATATAACACAAAATAACAAATATATTTTTGGAGAAATGTTTTTATTAGCAAAAAAGTTAGCTAAAAAATTTAAAATAAATAAAACCGGATATAAGTTAATAATAAATTGTGGAAAAAATGGTGGTCAAGAAGTAAAGTATTTACATATGCATTTGTTAGGAGGAGTTAAAATAAAAAGTATTGTATAAAATATAAAATTTTATAAAAATGCATGCTTTTAACAGCATGCATTTATTTTTTAATTTTTTGTTTTTTTATAAACTAAAATGGTGCAAAATTCCTATTGATAAATCATTGTTGTTTGTAGGAATTAAGTTGTTTTTAGTAAAATCGTTACTTTTAAGCAAATTTAACTTATAGCTAACATAAGCTAAAGTATTTTTAGACAAATTATAAGATGTTATAAGATGTAAATATTTTGATAAACTTGCAGAACTAATTTTTTTATCATGTGCATTTTTTGCATTTGATAAAAACACACTTTTTGATTGTGAATATATTATAGATGGTTTTAATCCTGATTTAAAATTATAAGATGCTGATAATTTAATATGATTAGTTACATCAGAAATTTTAGAAAAATTTCTAACATCCATATAAGGAACTAAGTTATTTGTATGACTATACAAAGCGGATAAAAATGTTTTATTTAAATTATATTTTAATCCTATTAAATAAGCTTTAGATATCTTATTATTATTTTTTTTTATAAGAGAAGAAAAGTTGTTACTTTGGAAACATGAAAAAACTGTACCTATTCCAGATTTTTTGTTTGTATAGGTAATTTCTGTCCCCCATCCAGAGCCATTTGGATGTTTAACTTTATAATCTTTATTTCTTCCTTGATATTGTAAATTAAGATCTAATCCATTTAAAAAACTAAATAAATTTTTATTACGATAATTAATAATGTTATTTCCTAACCCCAACATATAATTATCTTTAGCATTTAAATGTATATCATTATTTAACATTAAAGAAATAGGGCTTAAATAATCTAATGCCTTATGAATTACTCCATAGTTACGACCATAATCTATAGAACCTAATGACAATATTTTCATACCAACAAACAATAAATTATTTTTAGGTTGAGTATTTTTTTTAATGTCGTAACAATGCTCATTTAATTCTTCTTCCACTTGACCGTGTACGGAAAAAATATTATTTATTTTAAATATTCCTTTCACTCCAAATGTATTATAACTTGCACTGTTTTTACCAAAATGACTAATAAAACTCTCTGAACCTACTCTATGATTATTAATTTTATGATCAGAATTCATATTTCCATATAATTCAGATTTTTGATCATTATCATATAAATCTATTGCTTTTACATTATTTGCAGCTAATAGTATAGGGAATAACAATCCTAAAAAAAATTTTTTATTCATAATTATTTATACCTTAACATTAATACAAAATTTTTTATTAAAATAAATACAATTTGTTGAACTAATTTTTTTAAAAATAACACATATTATAAATATGTAAATAATATATATATTATATAAAATATTATATATATATATAATATTTATCATAAAAATATTTCATTTAAATAAAAAATATTAAAAAAAAGCATTCTTGGAAGAACGTGGAAATGGAACTACATCTCTTATATTTTTTATATTTGTAACATACAAAAGCAATCTTTCAAAACCAAGTCCAAAACCAGAATGAGGTACAGTACCATATTTTCTAAGATCTCTATACCACCAATATTTTTTTTTATTTAATTTTAACTCAAACAACCTTTTATCTAACATACTTAACCTATCTTCTCTTTGAGAACCTCCAATTATTTCACCTAATTTTGGCAACAAAATATCCATAGAGGCTACAGTTTTATTATCATTATTAATTTTCATATAAAAAGCTTTTAATTGTTTTGGAAAATTTTTTATTATAACTGGAGCATTAAAATATTTGTCAGTTAGATAAAGTTCATGTTCATGATTTAAATCTGAATTTATACTAATTTTTACATTAAATCTATTATTTTCTTTTATTAAAATATCTATCGCTTCTTTATATTCAATTTCAAAAAAATCATAATTAATTAATTTCTGTATTTTTTGTATTAAATCTACATTAAATAATTTAGAAAAGAAAACAATATCTTCTTCAGATTTTAATAATAAGTTATTTAAAATATATTTCAAAAAATTTTTAGTTATTTCTATTATTTCTGGTAACTTTATAAAAGATCTTTCAACTTCTAACATCCAAAACTCTGCTAAATGACGAGTAGTGTTAGAATTTTCAGCTCTAAACGTTGGTCCAAAAGAATACACTTTTGACATAGAACAAGCATATGATTCTAAGTTTAATTGACTAGAAACAGTTAAAAAAGTTTTTTTACCGAAAAATTTATAATTATTTTTTTTTGACTTAGATGTGATATAAGATTTAGATTCAGAAATTTCAAACATTTCACTAGAACCTTCAGTATCTAAAGAAGTAATAATAGGTGTTTGAATCCAGTAATAATTATTTTTTTGAAAATATTTATGAATATAGTAAAACAATATATTTCTAATACGCGAAATTGCACCTATAAAATTAGTTCTAGGTCTTAAATGACTAAAATTTCTCAAATGTTCTAATGTATGGTGTTTTGCAGACATAGGATAACTACATGGGTTATTAACCCAACCTAAAATTTTTATATGTTTAGCTTTGATTTCATATAATTGTTTATTTTCTTTATAATATACTAAAACTCCTTTGACTTGTATAGAACATCCTGTAGTTAATAATAAAATTTCTTTTTTATAATTTTTTATTTTTTTATTAGCTATTATTTGTAATGTTTTTAAACAAGATCCATCATATATTACAATAAAAGAAAATCCTAGTTTAGAATCTCTTTTTGTTCGAACCCAACCACTTATTTTAATATTTGTATTTAACTTAATTTGTTTGTTAAATATGTTTGCTATGGTTATATTCATTATTAAAAATCCTTTAAAATATTTTAAAAAATTTTATCAAGTTGTTCAACATAGCGTAATCATTTATATTATTTATTTAATACTAAAAAAATTGTTAATTGTTAAATTTTATATTTTATTTATAATATACAATCTAAAATAGAAAAACAACAAAATTCAATTTTTTTTAAGTTAACAAAAAATAATTTATTAATAAAGTTTATATATTAAATATTCAATATTAAAAAATTAATTTTAAATAACTTTATTAAAGTTAAATATATTTATAATTTATATTTTAAATGCTTTTTTTAAATTATTTATAAAATATTTATCTTTACAAAATATTTTTCCTGGACTATCTGAAATTTTTGCTACTGGTTTATCATTACATTTAGTTAGTTTAATAACTATATTTAAAGGTTTAACAAAAGGAATATCACAGGTTAAATTTGTACCAATGCCAAACATAAGTTTTATTTTTCCATTAAAATAATTATATATACGAATCATCTTATCAAAACTCAATCTATCTGAAAATAATAAAATCTTAGTTTTAGGATCAACACCAAGTTTTATATAATGATCAATTGCTTTATCACCCCATAAAAAAGGATTTCCAGAATCATGTCTTAATCCTTTGTATTTTTTAGCATAATAATAATTAAAATCTTTTAAAAAAGAATCCATATTAATACAGTCTGTTAAAGCTATATTTAACTTATTTTTATATTGTAACAACCAAACTTTTAAAGCTAAATTTTGACTGTCGGATAAAAAAGCACTAATTTGTTGATGAGCTTGAAACCATTCATGAGATTGTGTTCCTAGAGGTTTAATACCTAGTAAATGAGAAAAATGATAATTACTAGATCCATATAACCAAGGTATATTTTTTTTAAGTTTTTTTATAATAGATAAATGTACATCATAAGAAAATCTTCTTCTAGTACCAAAATCTATTAACTTTAATTTATACAAATCTAATTTATCATATTTTTCATAAAAATATTTTAATTTTTTACATAAATAATTTATTGCTATTTTAGGTGTTATATTAGGATATCTAATACTTTGTACTAATTCACTTATAATAGATAATATGGGAACTTCCCATAATACTACTTCTCTCCACGGACCTGAAATTTTAATTTTTAATTTACCACAATAATTACTAATTTTCACTTGATCAGCTTTATATTTAAATTTTTTAAACCATTTTAAATAATCTTTTTTAAAAAAAGAAAATGAAGATATATAATTATATTCGTCTTTAGTTAATGAAAGATATTCCATCATTTTAATTTGATTTTTTAAATATTTAGAAAACTTTCCTAAATTGTTATTACTACGACAAATAAATTCAGCTACTACTGAAACATTGTAATAATGATAAAATATAGCTTGTTGCATATGTATTTTATATGCATCAGTATCTAAAATAGATTTTAATATTGGTGAATTTTTAAATATTTTAAACTTATTATTTTTTATCATTATATCTCCATTTTTTAATAAAATTTAATTTAAAAATATTTATTATTTTACAATATATATATATATATATAAATGATATTCAAAAAAAATGCATTGTTTATATTTGCTAACTAAAAAATAAAAACATTATTTATGTTATTTATATTATTTATAATAAAAACTAAAAAATTTTATAAATTTTTTTTTACACAATCATTAGAACAAAAGTAATCAAATTTTTTTGCACATTTATCACATTGAATAAATAATTTATTGCATTTTTTATTACGACAATTTCTGTGAATATCACAAGTCTCTTTACACTGATGACAATTAGAAATTATGTGATGTGAAATTTTTTCATATAATCTATTGTCAAATACAAACATTTTTCCTACAAAATTTATAGGTAAATTGTTTTCTTTAGCAGAATTAACATAATTTATAATACCTCCATATATATGATAAATACTTGAAAAACCATAATTTATCAAATAAGAACTAGCCTTTTCACAACGTATACCTCCAGTACAATACATTACTAATTTTTTATTTTTAAAAATTTTAAGAAAATCAATAATATTTTTTAATTGTTCTTTAAAAGTATTAAAAGGTATATTTACTGCATTAACAAAATGTCCTATTTCATACTCATATTTATTTCTCATGTCTATAAAAGTAACTGATTTTTTGTTAAACATATTATTAACTTCTTGAGCATTTTTTAAATATACACCTTTTCTATTATAATTAATATAATCATGTATATTATCAGCAACTATATTTTTTTTTAATTTTATTTTTAAGTTAAAAAAAGATTTTTTAGTGTTTGATGACCTATTAATCAATACATTATTTAATTTTATATTTAAATTATATATGAAGTTAATTATATTTTTATAATATTTTTTTGGAATACTAATCTGTGCATTTAATCCTTCATAAGAAATATAAACTCTTCCTAACACATTAAAAAGATTAAATTTTTTTAAAATAATATTATAAATTTTTTGTGGATTCATTATATAAAAATATTTGTAAAAAGAAACATTAAATCTTTTATTTATATTATTCATTATATATTTTTTCTGATTATGTTGTTTTATGAATGTATATTGATTTTTTAAATATTATATAATTTATTAAAAAATAAATTAAATTTGTTATGTCGATACTTGATTTAAATTAAAAATAAATTGTTAAGTTGATTTAATAAAGTATTTTTATATTTTTTCAAGTTACATAATTTACTTGTTTCTAGTTTAATTATTTTTTTAGGAGCTTTAGTTATGAAATTTCTATCAGATAATTTTGCATTTAACAATAACAAATTTTTATCTATATTAAGTATTTGATTGTTTATATCTTTTATTTTTTTTGATTTATCAAAATTTCTTTTGACAGGAATAATAATTTCAACATTTTGCACATATTTTCTAACAAAAAATAAATCATAAGAATATTCATTATATGCAAAAAATATTTTTTTTATATTTAAAAATTTTTTTAAATAATTTTTAAATTGTATTATAATATATTTAAAACTAATATTATTTTGAAAATTAAAAATTATTTTTAAAATATCTTTTTTATTTATATTATAATCTATTCTAGTTTTTCTTACAAAAATAATTATTTCTTTTAAAAAATTAACTTTATTGTTTAAAAGATAATATTTTTTAATATTTATTTTATATTTAGGAATTTTTTCTAACATAATAGAACTATTTTTAAGATTTTGTATTTTGTTTATTTTTTGCCAAATTTTTTCTGTAATAAAAGGAATGATAGGATGTAAAATTTTAATAATATTTTTTAATATTTTAAATAATACATATTTATAATTATTAAAAAAATACAGTTTTTTGTTAATATCAAATTTTACAAATTCAATATACCAATCACAAAATTGGTTCCATACAAAATCGTATATGACATTTGAAGATATATCAAATCTATGTTTTTCTAAAGAATTGCAATAAATATTTATAGTTTTTTTCATACAACAAATAATCCATTTATCTAATAAAGAAATATTTTTTTTGCTTTTCTTTTTGTTGTTTTTACATTTTAGTTTTGAAAAAATAAAACGACTTGCGTTCCATAATTTATTACAAAAATTTTTGTATCCTTGTAATCTATTCATATCCCAATTTATATCTCTTCCAGTAAAAGAAATAGAAGTAAATGTAAATCTTAAAGCATCTGCACCAAAAGGTTTAATACCATTTGGAAACCTTTTTTTAGTATCATATAATATTTTTTTTACTAAAACAGGGTTGTTAATATTAAAAGTTCTTTTTTTTACTAATTTTTTTAAAGAAGTTCCATTTATAATATCTATAGGATCAATAACGTTACCCTTTGATTTAGACATCTTTTTCCCATTAAAATCTTTTATTAATCCGGTAATATAAATTTTTTTAAATGGTATTTTAATTTTATTATTATTACTCATAAAATGAATAGTTAACATAATCATTTTTGCTATCCAAAAAAATATAATATCAAAACCACACACCAATATGTTACTAGGAAAAAAATTAATTAATCTTTTAGTTTTTTTTGGCCATCCTAAAGATGCAAAAGCCCATAAACTAGAAGAAAACCAAGTATCTAATACATCTGATTCTTGAAATAACTTTTTTTCTTTAGAAATACTATATTTTTTTCTTACATCTTTTTCATTTAAACCAGCATAAATTTTTTTTTCATCATCGTACCAAATGGGAATACGATGCCCCCAATATAATTGCCTTGATATACACCAATCTTCAACTTTTTTCATCCATGAAAAATACATGTTTTTGTAATTTTTTGGTATAAAACTTATTTTTTTTTCTTTAACTATTTTTATTGCAGATTCAGACATTTTTTTTATATTTAAATACCATTGATCTGTTAACATAGGTTCTATTATTGAACCACTTCTTTCATTTATTGGTATATTTGAAATACATTTTTTTATTTTTACAATCAATTTATTTTCTTTTAAATAATTTATTACTTTTTTCCTAGATTCTAATCTATCAATATTACAGAATTCAGGTGAAATATCATTATCATATTTTATAAATATACCATCACTATTGTATATTAGTGGTTTATTAATTATTTTACCATCTAAAGTAAAAATATTAATCATATTTAATTTATGTTTAACACCTATTGTATAATCATTAAAATCATGAGCAGGAGTTATTTTTAAACATCCTGTATCTTGATTCATATCTACATGATCATCTTCTATAACCGGGATAATTTTATTTAGAATAGGAGATATAACTTTTTTTCCTATAAATTTTTTATAACGTAAGTCTTTTGGATTAACAGCTAAAGCTGTATCTCCAAATATAGTTTCTGGTCTAGTTGTAGATACTAATAAATATTTTAATTTTGAAACTTTTTTTGAGTTATATAAAAAATATTTTATATAAAATTTTTTAATTGTAATAGATTTATTTATAACTTCTATATCTGAAATAACAGTTTTTAACTTGGAATCCCAGTTTACTATTTTTTTTTTTTTAAAAATTAATTTTTTATCGTATAAATCTATAAAAGCTTTTTTAACAGCAAAAATCATTTTTTTATCTAATGTAAATCTTTTTTTATTCCAATCTGCTGATAAACCAATTTTTTTCATTTGAGAAATAATGTTATCTTCAAATTTTTCTTTCCATTCCCATATTTTTTTTATAAAGTATTGATTAGAATAACTATTTTTGTTTTTTCCTGTAGTTTTTATTAAATAATCTTCCACAACTAACTGTGTTGCTATACCAGCATGATCTACACCAGACTGACAAAATGTATTTTTTCCTAACATACGATTATATCTTAACAAAACATCAATAATAGTGTGTTGAAAAGCATGTCCCATATGTAAGCTACCTGTAATATTAGGAGGAGGTAAAATTATACAAAAGTTTTCTTTATATTTTTTGTAATTAGCTTTAAATAAACCCAGTTTTTCCCATTTTTTGTAAATTTTTTTTTCTATTTTATTAAAATCATAATTTTTTTTCATATATTTTTTGTATATTTTATTTAACTTAAAAATGTAATTTAATAAAAATTATTTATTAAGTTTAGATTTACTTAATAAAAATTGAACGATTAAAGATATAGGTCTACCAGTTGGTTGTACATAACCATTAGAGTTATCCCAAGCAGTACCAGCAATGTCCAAATGAGCCCAGGAATATTTTTTAGCAAAATTAGACAAAAAACAACCAGCTGTAATAACACTAGCTGAACTAGAACTTATATTTTTTATATCAGCAATATGAGAATTTAATTTAGAATTATATCTATCATTTATAGGAAGATGCCATGCAAAATCATGAGTTTTTTTTGAACATTTTAAAATATCTTTAATAAGTTTTTTATCATTAGACATTAAACCTGTATTTTCATGACCCAATGCAACAACACAAGCTCCAGTTAAAGTAGCAATATCTATGACTATTTTAGGATTAAATTTTTCAACATAAGTCAATGCATCACATAATATCAAACGACCTTCAGCATCTGTATCAATTATTTCCACAGTTTTACCTGACATTGTTTTAATAATATCACCTGGTTTTAGAGATTTACCGTCAGGCATATTTTCGCAAGATACTAATACTCCTATAATGTTTAAAGGTATTTTTAATTCAACAGCTGCCACCATAATACCAAAAACAGATGCTGCTCCACACATATCATATTTCATTTTTTCCATTGATCTTGATGGTTTTAAAGAAATACCTCCTGAATCAAATGTAACTCCTTTCCCAATTAAAACAATAGGTTTACTATTTTTATCATTACAACCGTTATATTTAATAATAGACATATATGGTTTATTATTAGAACCATTACTTACTTGAGCGTAAGCATTCATATTTAACTTTTTGATTGATTTTTTATTTAAAATAGTTGTTTTTACTTTATTTTTATTTTTAAAATAATTTGAAGTATATGCTGTTAAATATTTAGGATTGCAAATATTTGGTGGTAAATTACTTATATCTTTACATTCTTTAATTCCTTTAGAAACAGCTAAAGCATGTAATAAAAAATCATTATTTTTACTAATACTTTGATTTTTTTTGTTTGTATGTAATAAAATTTTTTTAAATGAATAAATTTTTTTATATTTTTTAAATTTGTTAAAAAAATACTGTGAATTTAAATATTCTTCAACAATAATTCTATTTTTCCAATATGTAGAAATATTTTTAACATTTATTTCATTTAAAAAAAATCCTATCTTTTTTAAAGGTTTATATTTTAAATAATTAAAAATGTTTTTTATTATTTTTTTATAACCAAAATAATTTATTTTATTTAAATTTCCACAACCCACTAGCAATATTCTTGTAGACAAAACATTAGGTACATTATATAGTAATAATAAATCACCTATATTTCCTGATATTTCATTTTTTGACAAAATTTTAGAAACATATTTATTACTAATATTATCTATAATTTTAGCATGTGGAGATAAAATTTGTTTTTTAAAAACACCTAATATTAAACAACAATATTTGTCTAATACAGAAATTTTGTTAATATTAAAATACATGTGAATTAAACCTCTGTGATATTATTTACAATATTAAAAATATATAAATTGTTTATGTTTATTTATGCAATGTAGAAAAAGTTATTGTTAAACATATTATTTTAATTTTTATAACAAATATAGTATAATATAAAATGAGAAAAATAAAAATGTATAAAATCATAAAAACAAAAAAATCCCCAAAACCAATAGGACCTTATGTTCAAGGTATTGATACAGGTAATTTTATTTTTGTATCAGGTCAAATACCTATTGATGAAAATAGTGGCAATATTCCTGAAAACATAAATGATCAAACTTATCAAACATTATTAAATATTAAATTCATTATAGAAAAAGCTAAATTAACATTAAATAATATAATAAAAACAACAATTTTTATCGTTGATATTAATGATTTAAAACAAATAAATAAAACTTACAATAATTTTTTTAAAGAAAATAACTCAAAATTTCCAACAAGATCATGTGTTGAAGTAAATAAATTACCAAAAAATGTTAAAATTGAGATAGAAGCTATAGCTTATAGAAAAAAATAAAAAAAATATTTTTTTGTATGCCACTTAGTGGCATAAAGTAAATTACATAATTAAATATTTTTTACTGTTTTTTTACAATTTTGTTAAATTTTGGTTTAAAATTATAAAACTTACGTTTTTTAATATTATTATATTTTTTTTTAGAATAATTTATATTTTTATTACTATTTATTAAATTAGTATTATTAAATCTATTATTATTTGTTATTAACTTAATAGTTATTTTTTTATTCAAAATATTGATATTATTTAATTTTCTTAATGTATTAATTGGAATAGTTTTAGATAATTCGATAACAGAAAAATTTTGATATAGTTTTATATTACCAATTTTATAATTATTAATATTAGTTTCATTAGATATAGCTCCAACTATATTTCTTACTTCAACACAATCTTTTTTTCCTATATCAATTCTATATAAATTCATATTTTTATATTTTTTTTTGACAATTTTTCTTTTATAATAATTTTGTTTGATTAAATTATTTTTTTTAAAATTACGATTATTTTTATAATTACTTATATTAAAAAATTTATCTTTAGAAATTATCAACGGTCTATTTTTTTGTGCTATTTTTAACAAAGCTGCAGCTAATTTTTCAATATTTAATTCATTTATAGAATTAATTTTTGGAAGTAATTTTTGATATTCAATTAAATCTTTACTTTTTAATTCTTCTTCAATTTTTTTTGAAAAATTTTTGATTCTTTTTTCACTTATTTTTTTTAAATCAGGTAATTTTATTTCTTTAATATTTACTTTTATTTTATTTTCTATATTGCGTAATAACCTACGTTCGCGAGGTTCAACAAATAACAAAGCTTTTCCTTTTCTTCCAGCTCTACCTGTACGTCCGATACGATGAACATATGATTCTACATCCATTGGAATATCATAATTAATTACTAAACTAATACGTTCAACATCTAATCCTCTTGCTGCTACATCTGTAGCTATTAAAATATCCAAATTACCATTTTTTAATTTTTCTAAGGTTTTTTCTCTTAATGATTGATTCATATCTCCATTTAAAGCAGCGCTATTATATCCACTTTTTTCTAAAGCTTCAGAAACTTCTAATGTTAAATTTTTGGTTCTAACAAAAATTATTGTTGCTGAAAAATTTTCTGATTCTAAAAATCTAATCAAAGCTTCAGTTTTTCTTCCATAAGAAAGCCAGTAAGTTTGTTCAATATCAGGTCTAGTGGTTATATTAGATTTAATTTGTATTTCACGAGGTTTGATCATAAATCTTCTTGATATTCTGCGAATTTCTTCTGGCATAGTTGCAGAAAATAAAGCTGTTTGATGTTTAGCTGGTATCTTAGATAAAATACTTTCTACATCTTCTATAAACCCCATCCTCAACATTTCATCGGCTTCATCAAGAACTAAACCTTTTAACTTAGATAATATTAAAGTTCCTCTTTTTAAATGATCTAATAATCTTCCTGGAGTTCCAACAACTATTTGTGGTCCTTGTTTCAAAATTTTTAGTTGTAAATCATATTTTTGACCACCGTATAATGGCAGTATTTTGATGTTTTTTATGTATTTAGAAAATTCTATAAAAGATTTTGATACTTGTATTGCTAGTTCTCTTGTTGGTGTTAATACTAATATTTGCGGGAATTTTAATTTAATGTTAATGTTATGTAATAAAGGTAATGCAAAAGCAGCTGTTTTACCACTTCCTGTTTGAGCCATACCTAAAACATCTTCACCATCTAATAAATAAGGTATACAAGCTTTTTGTATAGGTGAAGGTGTTACGTAACTCATTTTGTTTAGTGATTTTAAAATAGTTTTTTTTAAACCTAATTTGGAAAAAGTTGTTTCTATGTTAGTCATGTAATACATGTTCCTTTTAATTTTTAATAGGCTAATATACACAACTTTTTGTAATTTTTTTTATTGTACATTGCAAACTACTAGCTCTAATTAAAAAATATTATAAAATAATAAGTTATTTTATAAGAATTTATTTATTAATTATAAGTATAATAAATAATAATTAATAATTTATAATAAAAAATATGAATTAATGTTCATTAAAAAAATAAATAATTTAAATATTTTTTTTAGTTTATATAAATTAATAATTTTATTCAATAAATATTAATAATATTTATTTTTATATAAACAAAATAGCCCTATAAAGAGAGCTATTATGTAGGTAAAATTAATCTTTCAAACATATTTTGTTAACTAAAATATTATTACAAAATGCTATTTTTTAAACTTAAACGTAATCTTCCTTGACGATCTATTTCTAAAACTTTAACTAAAACTTTTTGATTTATTTTTAGAAAATCACTTACTTTTTCTACTCTAGTATTAGAAATTTGAGAAATATGAACTAGTCCTTCTTTTCCAATACCAATACAAACAAAAGCTCCAAAATCTACTATACGAGTTATTTTACCTGGGTATATTTTACCAATTTCTATGTCTGTAGTAATTTCTTCAATTCTTTTTATAGCATGTAAAACTTTTTGAGCAATAGTAGAAGATATTTTTATTATACCATTATCTTCAATTTCAATACTTGTACCTGTTTCTTCTGTTAACATTCTGATAACAGAACCACCTTTTCCTATTACATCTTTTATTTTTTCAGGATTTATTTTCATAACATGTATTCTAGGAGCAAATTCTGATATATTTCTTCTTGGTTTGTTAATTGCTTGCTCCATAATGTTTAATATATGTAATCTAGCTCCATGTGATTGATTTAATGTTAATTTTATTATATTTATATTAACTCCTTCTATTTTTATATCCATTTGTAAAGAAGTGATACCTTTTCTTGTTCCAGCAACTTTAAAATCCATATCACCTAGATAATCTTCATCACCCAAAATATCAGATAATATAATATATTCATTGCCTTCCTTAAACAAACCCATAGCTATACCTGCAACAGATTCTTTAATAGGTACTCCAGCATCCATCAAAGATAATGAAGCTCCACATACAGAAGCCATAGAAGATGAACCATTTGATTCAGTAATTTCAGAAACAATTCTTATTGTATATGGAAAATCTTCAATATTTGGCATAACAGACAACATACTTTTTTTTGCTAATTTACCATGACCTATTTCTCTACGTTTTGGTGAACCAACTATCCCTATTTCTCCTACAGAATATGGAGCAAAATTATAATGAAACAAAAAATAATCTATTTTTTCACCTAATATTTCATCTACATTTTGGGCATCCCTAGAAATTCCTAATGTAGTAGTAACCAAAGATTGTGTTTCACCTCTAGTAAATAAAGCAGAACCATGAGTTCTAGGTAATATACCTGTTCTAATGTCCAAAGATCTAATCATATCTTTTTCGCGACCATCAATTCTTATACCATAATTAAACAAACGATTACTAACTGTAGATTTTTCAATATCATAAATTATGTTTGCTATTTCATATTCATTTAAACATTTATTTTCAGATAAAATAGTTTGAATAGTACTATTTTTAATTTCAATTAATGTTTCTTGTCTTTTTTTTTTATTAATTATTTTATAAGCTTTATTAATTTTTTTTTCAGAAAGTTCAGAAATACGTAATTTTAACACGGGGTTTACTGATGTTGGAAACCATTCCCAATTTTTCTGTCCTGCTTCTTCAACTAAAGATTTAATATGATGTATAACTATTTGTTGTTGTTCATGACCAAAAATAATACTATTTAATATTTCTTCTTCTGTTAATACTTTAGCTTCTGCTTCTACCATTAAAATAGAAGTATTAGTACCTGAGATAACTAAATCTAATTTACTTTTTTTCATCTCACTTGTACTAGGATTTAATATATAATTTTTATTGATATATCCTATTCTTGCTGCTCCTGTAGGTCCTTTAAAAGGTATTCCAGATAATGATAATGCCGCGGAAGCACCAATCATAGATATTATATCAGGACTAACTTCTGGATTTAAAGAAACAACAGTTGCTATTATTTGTATCTCATTTTTAAAATTTTTAGGAAATAAAGGTCTTATAGGGCGATCTATTAATCTAGCAATCAGTATTTCATTTTCACTTGGTCTTCCTTCTCTTCTAAAAAAACTACCAGGTATTTTACCAGCAGCATAAGACCGTTCCTGATAATTAACTGTTAAAGGAAAAAACTTTTGTTCAGTTTGAATAAATTTGTTACCTACAACAGTTACAAAGACTGATGTGTCATTCATGCTTGCCATAACTGCAGATGTAGCTTGTCTAGCCATAACACCTGTCTCTAAAGTTACAGTATGTGTACCATATTGAAATTTACGAACTATGGGGTTCAACAAATTAACTTCCTTAAAATAAAGTTTTAAATAAAAAATTTTAATTTAATATATAATTTATTTTTATATAAATATTAATTATATTTTAACATAATTTAAATTTACATAAAAAAAGGCCATTTCTGGCCCTTTAATTTTTTAATAAAAATAATATTATTTAAATAAAAAAATAATTAATACTATTTACGTAACTGTAATTTGTTAATTATTTCAGTGTATATAATCATGTTTTTTTTTTTTAAATAATTTAATAATTTACGACGTTTAGAAACCATTGTTAACAATCCTTTACGACTGCAATAATCTTTTTTATGTATTGCAAAATGTTTTTGAAGATTATTAATTTTATATGTTAACAATGCTATTTGTACTTTAGTGTTTCCTGTATCTTTTTTTTTATCAAACAATGCAAGATCTTTATATTTTTTTTTTATAATATTTAAAAACATATTTAAACCCCATGTATCATAATAAAATATAGTAAAATATAAATTTTTTTTTTTCGTATTTAATCTAAATTAATTTTATATAACTTTATAAGGTCTAATATAACCATAAATGTTTATATAAGCTAAACCAACAAAAACATTATCTACATTATTTATTAATTTTATTATTCCTCGGTAGTATTTATATGAAGATTTAATTATTTGACCTTGTTTAAGCTTTAAATACGAATGTTTATCAATATGAATAACTTTTCTACAATCTATCATGTTTTCAACAGGTATTAAAAATCTTGAAAACATTTTTTTTAAAAATATATTATATGAATATTTTTTTCTTAAGTATTTCAAATATTTTAAACTAACCATTTTATTTGTAGGATAGGAAGAAATCTCTGATCTATGCAAAAAAATTACATGAGCTCCACATTCTAATTTATCACCTATATCATTTATCAAACTACGTATATAAGTACCTTTTGAACAAGATATTTCTAAATAAAGTAAACTGTTTCTTCTGTAAAAAAATATACTATATATTTTTACTACTCTTTTTTTTAATTTAATATTTATTCCTTTTCTTGCATATTTATATAGAGGTATTCCTTTATATTTTATTGCTGAATACATAGGTGGAATTTGATTTATTTTACCAATAAAAGAATATATAACTTTTTTTAATTTAATATTAGTAAAATAAACATCTTTTTTTGAAATTATTAAACTTTCAGAATCTCCTGTAGGAGTTTTTTCTCCTAACTTTGCTGTAACAATATATTTTTTGTCAGATTTAATTAAAAATTCTGAAAATTTAGTAGATTTTCCAAAACATATAGGTAACATTCCTGTAGCTAATGGATCTAAAGTTCCTGTATGTCCAGCTTTATTTACTTTAAAAATATTCTTTACTTTTTGAAGAGTATAATTTGAACTATGACCTTTTTTTTTGTTTATTAACAAAACTCTATTAACTTTTTTATTAAAAAAAATCATATAGATACCTGATATTTATGATTTTTTTTTTTCAATTTATCTTTTTGTATAGTATTTTTAATTAAATTAGATATTTTACATCCTTCAATTAAAGAATCATCATGTATAAAAAACAATTTAGGGATAATTCTTAATGTCATATATTTGCTTAATAACATACGAATATATTTACTATATTTTTGTAAAATATTAATATTTTTTTTAATATTTTTTTTTTCATACAAAAAACTAACAAAAATTTTAGCTTGAGATAAATCCGAAGATAATTTTACATCAGAAATAGTAGTATTAACTACTTTAATTTTAGGATCGTTAATATTTTTGTATAAAATATTAGTTATTGTTTTTTGTAATTCGTTTGATATTCTATAAATTCTATTTTTTTTTTTCATTTTAATATAAAACTCTATATGTAAAAAAATTATAAAAATTAGAAATTTATTTTATTTCTATTTTTTTAATGACTTCTATTCTATCACCTATATTTATATTATTAAAATTTTTTATACTTATACCACACTCTAAATTACTTCTAATCTCTGTTACATCTTCTTTAAATCTTCTTAAAGATTCTAATTTACCTTCATAAATAATTTTTTCTTTGCGTAATATACGTATAGAATGATGTTTCTTTATTATTCCATTAGTTACCATACATCCAGCAATAGATCCTAATTTTGGAGATGTAAAAATACTACGAACTTCAGCTAAACCGATTATTTTTTGTTGATATTCAGGAACTAGTAAACCTTTTACAAATAATTTCATATCATTTAATAAATTATATATTACATAATAATAACGTATATCTATGTTTTCTTTTAAAATAATTTTTTTTGAAATATTGTCTGCTTTTACATTAAAACCTAAAATGATAGCTTTAGAAGCTAATGCCAAATTTACGTCAGTTTCTCTTATGCTACCAACTCCTTTACTAATAATTTTAATTTTTACTTTTTTATCAGATAATTGAACTAATGATTCAGATATAGCTTCTAAAGAACCTTGTACATCTGTTTTTAATATAATATTTAATTCCGATTGTTTTTCAATATTAATTTTATCAAAAACATAATCTATATTATTATTTTTTTGATTAAAAAATTTTTTTTCTCGAAATTTATTTTTGCGATGTTGAACTATTTCTTTAGCATATTTTTCGTCATTAACAACATTAAAAATATCTCCAGATATAGGTACACCAGATAAACCAAGTATTTTTACAGGTAATGAAGGATGTGCATAATTAATTAATTTATTATATTGATTTTTAATATATTTTATTTTACCATATTCAAAACCACAAAGCATAGTATCTCCTTTCCTTAATACTCCACTTTTTATTAAAACAGATGCTACAGGTCCACTTTTAGCATCCAAATAAGACTCAATAACAACACCTGAAGCCATACAGTCATATGAAACATTTAATTCTAATATTTCAGATTGCAATAAAATTGCATCTAACAAATTATTAATACCTATACCAGTTTTTGCTGAAATATTTACGAAAATATTTTCGCCACCCCATTCTTCTGAAATAATATTATATTTACTTAATTCATTTTTTATTTTTTCAAAATTTGATTGTGTTTTATCAATTTTGTTAATTGCTATTATTATTGGAACTTTTGCTGCTTGGGCATGATGAATGGCTTCAATGGTTTGAAGCATAACACCATCATCTGCAGCGATTACTAATACCACTATATCTGTTATTTTAGCACCTCTAGCTCTCATTGAAGTAAAAGCAGAATGACCAGGAGTATCTAAAAACGTAATATTTCCATTATTAGTTTTCACATGATAAGCACCGATATGTTGCGTAATACCACCAAATTCTTTAGAAGCTATTTTTGTAGTTCTAATATAATCTAATAAAGAAGTTTTACCATGATCAACATGTCCCATAATGGTAACTATAGGAGATCTAATTTTTTTTTTAGATGACAAGGAATTTAAACTGATGTTTTTTATTAAATCTTGTTCTATTTTATTTTCATTTATTATTTTAACTTTATGACCCATATTTTCAGAAATTTTTTTAGCAATATCTATATTAATAAAATCATTAATACTGTTTATAGAAATACCCATTTTCATTATATGTTTAATTAATTCACCACTCTTAATTGCCATTTTATTAGATAAATCAACAACTGTTATTTTATTTCTTATTATAATGTCTCTATTTATTATTTTTTTTGGTTTTATAAAATTTTGTTTTAATACGTTTATTTTATTTCCTCTGATATTAAAATTCTTATTTTTATTTGTTTTAAATTTTTTAATTTTAAAATTGTTATTTTTTTTATTTCTTAAAGATGTTGCACGTTTAATAATATTTTTACGTTTATTAATATTACTATGTTTTTTAAAATCTCCTTTTTTAGAGTTATTAAAGATAGAAAATATATAATTGTCAGATTTTTTATTTTTCATTAATTTACGAGATATATTTTTAGAATTAGATTCTGTTTTTCTATATTTTGATCTTAATTTTTTTTTACGAAATTTAGATGTTTTTTTATTATTTATTTTATTATATTCCATTTATTTTTTTTTCAATTTATTATTAATAATTATGTTTTTTAAATAAGATACCAATGTTTTGAATTAACATATTTGTAAATTTATTACAAATAACATTTATAAAAAATTAAGTAATTATTTTAAAAATTTTATTTATATATTCAAAAATATATATAAATATTATTTTCTTTATTTTTTTTTTATTTTGTTATGTATATTTATTATTATTTTTTTATCAATACTATTAATTTTTAATAATTCAGCTAATGAAGTTTTTGCTAATTTTTCTATTGAATTTAACCCTATCTTTACTAAATTTTCTGAAGTATGATAATCAATATTTAATATGTTAACTAATTTTTCCACATAACATTTATATTTATTTTTGTGTTTTATATTTAAACTTTCTATGGTCATAACATTTAATTCCCAACCACTTAATTGCGAAGCTAAACGAACATTTTGCCCATTTCTACCTATTGCTTGAGCTAAATTTTTTTCTTCAACAGCTATGTCCATAAAATTTTTTTCTTTGTTTACAATAATAGAGACAACATCAGCTGGAGACATAGAATTAATAACAAATTTTTTTGGATCATTATCCCATAATACTATATCTATTCTTTCTCCTGATAATTCATTAGATATAGCTTGTACTCTAGAACCTCTCATACCTACACATGCACCTACTGGATCAATTTTTTTATCATTAGTTTTTACAGCAATTTTAGATCTAAAACCAGGGTCACGAACAACAGCTTTTATTTCAATAATATCTTCATTAATTTCAGGTACTTCAATTTTAAACAGTTTAATCAACATATCATCTTTAGATCTACTAATAAATAATTGGATTCCTTTATGATTAGGATAAATAGCATATAACAAACCTTTGATACGATCTCCATGACGTAAATTTTCTCTTGGTAACATATCTTTTTTTGTTATTAAACCATCAGCGTTATTTCCCAAATCTAACAAAATACTATCACGATTAATTTTTCTCACTATTCCAGTAACAATTTCTCCAACATATTTTCTAAATTGTTCAACAATCATTAATTTTTCTGCTTCACGAACTTTTTGCACAATAACTTGTTTTGCAGTTTGTGTCGTGATACGATCAAAAGTTACAGACGCAATTCTGTATTCTAAATAATCACTAGTTTTTATTTTATTATTTTGGAAAGTAGCAGCTTCCAAAGTAATTTCTCTTGTAGGTTGAGTTACTTTCTTTACAACTAACCATCTTCTAAAAGTATCAAAGTCACCATTTTTTCTATTTATACTAACTCTAATGTCTATTTCTTGCTCATATTTTTTTTTAGTAGCTATTGCTAAAGCACTTTCTAATGCTTCGAAAATCTTTTCACGTGGAAGAGATTTTTCGTTAGATACAGCTTCTACAACAGCTAGAATTTCTTTATTCATCCTCTAATAACCTCTATCCAAAATTTCTCATATTAGGAAAGAAATTTTATATTTATGGATGTATTTTTTATTGTAATTTAATAAAAAATTAATAAAAAATTTTATTTAATAAAATATATACTATATTTTTATATATAATGTATATTTTTAATATAAATTTATAAAAATAAAAAAAAATAATTACATATTATGATTTTTTTTTAATTTTAAATAAAACATAATGTAAAATATTTATTTAAAAAATTATTAATTTTACCGAGGACGGGATTTGAACCCGTAAAACTCTTATATAGAGAACTATCACCTCAAGATAGCGTGTTTACCATTTTCACCACCTCGGTTTAAAAATTAAATTATTTTAACTAAAATTAGATATTTTTTTTTAATATTTTTTGTTCATTGTTTTTTTTATCTAAAAAAAATGATTTATTATAATTATTTTGAATATTAGATAAAATTAAACTACTACTAAAAAAAGAAATTGTTAGAAAAACCAATATTTTATTTGATATATTTTTATGTTTACCAATTTTTAATAAATTATTATAAGTTTTATTATTGTTATTAGAATGATCATTGTATAAAGAACTTTTACTAACATCAAGAGTTATAAAAATTATTAAACATAAAGAAGAAAAAATAAAAATAGATAAAAAAATATTGTACATTTATTTTTGTCCATTTGTATATAAATTAAAATATATTTTATTTGAATTTTGAAATATATAAATTTAACAATAATGTTAATAAATAAATTTATTATTTTTACAAATAAAAATACCATAGTTTCTTTTAAAATTAATTTAAAAAATAATCAACGTTAAAAGAAAAAAATTTTAAAAAAAATAAAACAAATAAATTTTATTCAAAATTATATTATCTATATTGTTTCAAAACCATTATTAGGAGGTCTAACATCTTTTCTAGACATTAAATCGTCTATTTGTAAAGAATCAATAGTTTCATATTTTACTAATGCTTCTTTCATCTTATGTAAAATATCCATATTTTCATTCAGTATATTTCTTGCACGTTTATAATTTCTATCTACTATATCCCTTATTTCTTCATCAATAATTTTAGCGGTATGTTCAGAAATTTGCGATATTTTGTTAGAAGATTTTCCTATAAATACTTCATCTTCTTCTTCAGTATATAATAAAGGACCTAATTTTTCAGAAAAACCCCATTTAGTAATCATATTTTTAGCTAAACCTGTAGCTAATTTTATATCATTAGAAGCACCTGTGGTTACACTATTTTCTCCATAAATAAGTTCTTCTGCTAATCTACCCCCATATAAAGTAGAAATTTTACTTTCTATTTTATTTCTACTTAAAGTAAAATTATCTTCTTTTGGTAAAAACATAGTAACACCTAATGCTAACCCATGAGGTATAATAGTTGCTTTATGAACTGGATCATGTTCTGGAACTAATCTTCCAATTATCACATGTCCTGCTTCATGATAAGCTGTAGTTTCTTTTTGATAGTCACTCATAACCATAGATTTTCTTTCAGTACCCATAATTATTTTATCTTTAGCTTTTTCGAATTCTATCATAGAAACTATATTTTTTTTTTCTCTTGCTGCAAATAAAGCAGCTTCATTAACTAGATTAGATAAATCAGCACCTGAAAAACCGGGAGTACCTCTAGCTATTACCATAGAGTTAACATTTTGTGAAACAGGAATTTTACGCATGTGTACTTTCAAAATCTGATTTCTTCCTAAAACATCTGGCAAATCAACTAATACTTGTCTATCAAATCTACCTGGTCTAAGTAATGCTGGATCTAAAACATCTGGTCTATTAGTAGCTGCAATAAGAATTACTCCTTTATTTATATCAAAACCATCCATTTCAACCAACATCTGATTTAAAGTTTGTTCTCTTTCATCATGAACTCCACCTAATCCAGAACCTCTGTGTCTACCAACGGCATCGATTTCATCTATAAATATTATACAAGGAGCATATCTTCTTGAATGTTCAAACATATCTCTAACTCTTGATGCCCCAACACCAACAAACATTTCTACAAAATCTGAACCTGAAATAGTAAAAAAAGGTACTTTAGCTTCTCCAGCTATTGCTTTAGCAAGTAAAGTTTTACCAGTACCTGGAGGACCTATCATCAAAACTCCTTTTGGAATTTTACCTCCTAATTTTTGAAACCTGCTAGGTTTTCTAAGATATTGAACTAACTCAAGAACTTCTTCTTTTGCTTCGTCACAACCAGCTACATCAGAAAAAGTAGTTTTTATTTCGTCTTTAGTTAACATTCTAGCTTTACTTTTACCAAAAAAAATTGTGCTTCGTCCACCATTACCAGAATGTATTTGCCTCATAAAAAAAAACCAAAAACCAGTTAACAAAATCATAGGTAGCCAAGATATAAAAACAGAAAAAAACAAACTTGGTTCTTCTAACATTTTACCGAAAACTTTCACATGCTTATTAATTAAAATATCAAGTAATTTAGGATCATGTATTGGCATATAAGTTTTATATTTACTATGATCCTTTTTAACAACAATTATTTCTCTATCATTTATATATGCTTTACTTACTTTTCTTTTTCTTACTTCAGACAAAAAAGTGGAATAATCAACTTTCTTATTTATATTTTGATGAGAAGCAAAAGTATGAAATAAAGACATAAATATGAAAGACATTACTAAACAAACAAGAATTTTTTTAGCTTTATCAATCAAGATATTAACCTCACATTATAAATATGTTAATAAAATTATTGTAAAATATAACATACTATATTTTAAATCCTAATGCTATAATGTAGACTTCTGATGATGTAGATCTGGAGGATTTAGGTTTTTTAATTTTTATTTGAAAAAAACTATTTTTTATTTTTTTTAAAAAAATATTTAATTCTTCATTATTAAAAGCTTTAATTAATATATTACCCCTTTTGCATAAATTATGATTAGCAATTTTAAATATTGAAAATAATAAACTTGATATTTTATTGTTATCAATAATTTTACACCCAGTTAAATTAGGTAAAGCATCTGAAATAATTAAATTTGCTTTTTTTTTTAATTTTAATTTTATTAGTTTGTATATGTTTTTTTTTTTAAAATCACCTTGAATAAAATCAACCCCATGAATAGGTTTCATATATAACATATCACAAGCAATTATTTGACTTTTTTTTACATTTACTTTTTTTGCAATGTATTCTGACCAAGATCCTGGAGAACATCCTAAATCTATTACAGTCATTTTAGATTTTATTAATTTTTCTTTTCTGTTTATTTCATCTAATTTAAACCAAGATCTAGCTCTTAATTTATTTTTATGTGCTAATTTAACATATTTATCTTTTAAATGTTTTTTTATCCAATTTTTAGTTTTTTTAATACGATTATTATTTTTCATATAAAGTACTAACTTTATGATATTTTTTTTAGTAAAAGGAAGAGATATTTTCAACTCTTCCTTATATAGGATAATATAATAAATTAACTAAATATACTCTATTTTTAATATTTTATATTTAACATTACCCGATGGTGTTTTTATTATCGCCAAATCTTTTTCTTTTTTACCAATCAAACCTCTTGACATAGGAGAGTTAATAGAAATCAACTTTTTTTTAAAGTTTGATTCATCATCACCAACTATTTTATATGAATATATAATGTTGTTTGATAAATTTAATATAGTTATAGTTGAACCGAAAATAACTTTTCCATGATTAGGAACTTTAGTTATATCTATTATTTGAGCTGTAGACAATTTAGATTGTATTTCTTGAATCCTAGATTCACAAAAACTTTGTTCTTCTCTTGCCGCATGATATTCTGAATTTTCTTTTAAATCACCATATTCTCTAGCTGTAACAATAGAAGAAATTATGCGAGGACGTATAATTTTTTTTAACTTTTCTAATTCTTTTCTTAATTTTTTAGCTCCTTCTAAAGTCATAGGCGTTCTATTCATATTTTAAATACCTCACTAAAATATTTAGTATTTACTTAATTTAAATATATAATATTACAACATTATGTTACATATATATAATATTTTAACTTTTATAAAAATTAATTTATAAACAATATTATAAAATTTAATATTTTTCGCAACAAATTAAATATTTAACACAATAAAAAACAAATATAATATCAAATTGAATAATTTTGATATATATATAATATATATATTAAAAAGATATTGAATTATAATTAAATAAAAAACATGAAAATAAAAGACATAAAAAAAATAATAATAAAAAAAACTAAAATTAAAAAAATATATTTAGATGGAAATGAAGAAAATTTAAATATTATTGCTATAGGAGATATATTTACAAATATGAGTCATCTTAAAAGACAACAATATGTATATGGTCCATTAACTAAATACATATTAAAAAAAATAATACATTCTGTTTCTATAAAAACTTTCACCATAAAAGAATGGAATTTTTATAAAAAAAGTAATATTAAAAATAGTAATAAATAATAAAAAATTAAAAATACAACTTGATTAAAAAAAAATATTTTATATAAAATAAAAAAATTATTAAATATTTTTGTATATTTGTTTTTAAGTTGTATTTTATTTTTATATAAACTATATTATAAAGAATAATTTTATAAAAATATAGGATATTAAACTATGTATGCAATTTTTTGTTTTGGAGGAAAACAATATCAGGTAAAAGAAGGAGATATTATTAAAATAGAAAAATTAAATTATCAAATAGGAGAATCTATAATATTTAAGAAAATATTAATGTTTGTAAAAAACAAAAATATTAATATTGGAAATCCGTTATTAAAAAATATCAATATAAAAGCTATTATTAATAGTCATGGTAAAAATAAAAAAATAAAAATCATAAAATTTAAAAGAAGAAAACATTACAAAAAAACACAAGGACATCGTCAAAATTTTACAAAAGTTAAAATAGATAAAATTAATTTTAATTAGGAAAAATTTATATGGCTCATAAAAAAGCAGGTGGATCGACGAGGAATGGTAGAGATTCTAAATCAAAACGTTTAGGAATAAAATGTTTCGGAGGAGAGTTTGTAAAATCTGGATATATAATATTAAAACAAAGAGGAACAAAATTTCATCCAGGAATAAATGTTGGTTGTGGAAAAGATCATACATTATTTGCAAAAAAAGATGGTGTTATTAATTTTTTGTCAAAAGGAAAGAAAAAACGTAAATATGTTAATATTTTTTAATTTTCATAATTAAATTACACAAAACAGGGAAAACATTAATAATGAAGTTTATTGATGAAGTATACATCCATATTTATGCAGGTAATGGTGGAGATGGTTGTGTTCATTTTAGAAGAGAAAAATATATACCTAAAGGTGGTCCTGATGGTGGTAATGGAGGTAATGGTGGTAATGTTTGGATATATGGAAATAAAAATATAAGCAATTTATCTGATTATAAGTCAAAAAAAATTTTAAAAGCAAAAAATGGAAATAAAGGAAGTAAACAATGTTGTTCTGGAAAAAAGGGAGAAGATTTAATAATAAATGTTCCTTTAGGTACAAGAGTTGTTGATTTTAATACAAAAAATGTTTTATCAGAAATATTAAAAGACAAACAAAAAATATTATTTTTGAAAGGAGGGTACAAAGGATTAGGTAACAATCATTTTAAATCTTCTATTAATAAATCACCTAAAAATTTTACAAAAGGAAAAAAAGGAGAATATAAATATATAAAACTAGAACTAATATTAATAGCAGATGTAGGCACATTAGGATTACCTAATGCAGGAAAATCTACTTTTGTAAAAAATATATCTACTGCAAAAACTAAAATTGATTCTTATCCATTTACTACTTTAAATCCTATATTAGGTTTGGTTAGATTAAAAAACAACAAAAAAAAATTTACTATAGCTGATATACCAGGCATAATGCATAACGCATCACAAGGATATGGTTTAGGATTAAAATTTTTAAAACATTTAGAAAGATGTAAACTATTATTGCATATAGTAGATATACAACCCAATGACTATTCTAATCCGTTAAAAAATATCAAAACAATAATAACAGAAATATATAAATTTAGCAAAAAACTATTTTTAAAAGATCAATGGATAATATTAAATAAAATAGATTTGTTAAAAAATGATAATGATATTTTTTATATAAAAAAAAATCTTAAAAAATATACAAAAAGAAAAATTAAATATTATTTAATATCAGCATTATATAAAAAAGGTATAAAAAAATTAGTTAAAGATATTTACATTTTTTTACATCAGTAATGTTTATTACTCAAATAATAAAAAACTAGCATAATATGCTAGTTCTATTCATAATATAAATTATTTATTTTTTTATCTTTTAGAAAATTGAGGTCGTTTACGTGCTTTTCTTAAACCATATTTTTTTCTTTCTACCTTTCTAGAATCTCTTGTTAAAAAACCTAATTTTCTTAATTCTAATTTAAATAATTCATCATATTTAATTATTGCTCTTGTCATACCTTGTCTAATTGCATTTGCTTGTCCAGATATACCACCACCTTTTACTGTAATATAAAAATCAAATTTATTCAAAATATCTAAATATTTTATAGGTTGTATAACAATCATACGAGAAGTTTTTCTTCCAAAATATTTTTCTAAAGAACAATTATTAACCGTAATAGATCCTGTTCCTTTTTTTAAAAAAACTCGTGCAGAAGAAGTTTTTCTTCTTCCAGTACCATAATTAATATTATTATATTTTTCATATATGTTCATAATTTATTTTCTCTTTTTATTATTTAAATATTTAAAAAAATAGGATTATTAGAATAATGATTATGTTTATTTCCAGAATAAATTTTTAATTTTTTAAACATTTCTTTTCCCAAAGAATTTTTTGGCATCATTCCTTTAACTGAATGTTCAATTATTCTATTTGGCTTATTAATAATTAGACTTTTAAAAGATATCTTTTTTATGCCTCCTATATAACCAGTATGATGATAATAAAATTTTTTGTTTTTTTTATTTCCGGTTAAAATAATTTTAGAAGCATTTATTATGATTATATAATCACCTGTATCAACATGAGGAGTATATTCTATTTTATGTTTACCTATCAAATATGTAGATATTATTGTAGATAATCTGCCTAAAATTTTATTGGTAGCATCAATACAATACCATTTTTTAACTATTGTTTTATTGTTAGCTGAAAAAGTTTTCAATTTTTTTTACCTTATGTTATCAAGCAAAGTTTTGTAAATATAATAAAATATATGTCTTAATTTTTAAAGATTATAATTTGACAAAGAAGATTGTTGATTACAAAATAAATAATATAATATTAAAAAAAATATTTTTTTTAATATAAATCATAAAAAACAATAAAATTGAACATTAAAATAATTATCTTTAAATAATACAATTTGTTATAATTATAACAAACTTTTTATAAATTGGTTAAATATGAAAAATATAAATTTATTAAAAATAAGAGAAAAAATTAATATTATAGATATGAAAATTATAAAATATATTTATGAAAGAAGAAAATTATCTAAAAAAATAATAAAGATTAAAAAAAAAAATAATTTATTTTTAAGAGATCAAAAAAGAGAAATTGAAGTAATTAAAAATATTTCTAAAAAAAGCAAAAAATATAAATTAAATAATAATTTTATAAAACAAATTTTTAAAAAAATAATAAAAGATTCTATTATCTTACAACAAAAATATTTAAATAAAAATATATGTAAGTATGATAAAAAAGATAAATTTTCTTTTCTGGGTCCTTTGGGTTCTTATTCTTATTTAGCAATTTGTAAATATATTAATTTATACAACAAAAAAAAAAATATGAAATTAAAAAGTTGTAAAAATTTTTTAGAAGTTATTAAAAATACAGAAGAAGATAAATCTAGTTATTCCATTATTCCTATAGAGAATAGCAATTCAGGTTTTATACATGAAAGTATAAATTTACTAAAAAATAGTACATTAAAAGTAATATCAGAAATAGAAATAAAAATAAAACATTGTTTATTAACAGCAAAAAATACTGATTATTTATTAATAAAAAAGATATATAGTCATTATCAACCAATAAAACAATGTAAAAGTTTTTTAAGTAATTTTCCACATTGGAAAATAAAAAAATCTAAGAGCACATCTGAAGCAATGAAAAAAGTATTAAAAAAACAATCTAATCATTGTGCTGTTATAGGAAACAAAGAGGGAAGTATAATTTATAATTTAAAAATATTAAATAAAAATTTATTATATAATAAAAATAATATCACAAGATTTTTGATATTATCAAAAAAAAATAATGATAAATATATAAAAGGAAATTTTAAAACTATATTGATTTTTTCTATTTTAAAAAAAACAAATAGCTTTGTTAAATTATTAATACTTATTAATAATTTAAAACTCGAAATAAATGCTCTTAAAAAATATGTTTATAAAAAAAAAGTTTCATATATTTTATGTTATTTAGAAATTTTAGAACATGAAAAAACAAAAAATATGCAATATATGTTATATATTTTAAAAAAAAAATCTATTTTTTTAAAAAAAATAGGATGTTATATAACCAACAAAAATAAAAATTAAAATATTTATATAAATATATTTTAAACATTATTTAATAAATAAAAAATATAAAATAAAAATTTTAATAACTTTATAAATACAGAGTGACATATGTTTAAAAATCTAACAAATAAATTAATAAATACTTTAAAAAATATAAAAAACAGAGGTAGACTAACAAAAAAAAATATTCAAAAAACATTACGAGATATTAGAATATCTTTATTAGAAGCTGATGTTTCATTGAATGTAATAAAAAAAATAATAAAAGATGTAGAAAAAAAATCATTAGGAATAAAAATTAATCAAAGTTTTACACCAGGACAAGAATTAATAAATATTTTAAAAAATGAATTAATAAAAATAATGGGTAATAAAAACAAAAAATTAAGAATTTTAAAAAAAAATATTACTTCCATTATGTTAATTGGATCTCATGGTTCTGGTAAAACTACTAGTTTAGGAAAACTAGCTTATTTTCTTAAAAAAAAAAATAAAAAAATATTACTTGCGTCTACTGATATATACAGACCAGCTGCCAATAAGCAACTTAAAACACTTTCCTTGCAAGCTAATGTTGACATTTTTGAATATAACAAAAATATCACACCATTGAATATAGCAATAAATGCGTTATCTTATGCCAAAAAAAAATTTTATGATATATTATTATTAGATACAGCTGGTAGAACACACACAGATATTTATATGATGAAAGAAGTTAAAGAAATTCATAATATAATATCTCCTAAAGAAACTTTATTTGTAATTGATGCTATGACAGGACAAGATGCTTTCAATATTTCTAAAAAATTTAATGATGTTTTACCTATTACAGGTATCATTTTAACTAAATTAGATGGAGATTCTAGAGGAGGAGTAGCTTTATCTGTCAAGTATATTACTGGTAAACCAATAAAATTTATAGGAATTGGAGAAAAAATACATGATTTAGAAGAATTTCATCCAGATAGAATAGTATCACGTATATTAGGTATGGGGGACATGTTATCAATAATAGAAGAAATAAAAGAAAAAGTAGATATTATTAAAAAAAACAAGAAAGGAAATAAAAAAAACAATTTTGACTTAAATGATTTTTTAGTACAAATTAAAAATGTTCAAAAAACTAACAAAATAAAAAATTTGTTTAACAAATTGCCACAAAATATGCAAACTAATAAATCAAATAGTTTTGATAATAGCGTTTTAAAAAAAGCAGAAGCTATAATTAATTCAATGACCAAAGAAGAAAAAATAAACACTAAAATTATAAAAAGATCCAGAAAAAAAAGAATCGCTGATGGATCAGGAACAAAAATACAAGAAGTAAATCGCGTTATTAAACAATATGATATAATAAAAAAAATGTTAAAAAAAATTAACAAAAATGGAATAAATAGTTTTATAAGTAAAATAAAAAATTTTACACCTAACAATTTTTTCAAATAAAAAATATTAAAATATTAAGTATTTTAAATTAATTTAACATAAAAGGTTAATAAATATGGTTGTAATTCGTTTAGCTAGACATGGATCTAAAAAAAAACCTTTTTATAAAATAATGGTAGCAGATAAAAGATTTGCTTGTAACGGTAGATTTATTGAAAAGGTAGGTTTTTTTAATCCGCTTATAAATAAAAGTAGTAAGAAATTATACATTAATATTGAACGCATATCTTATTGGATAAAAAATGGTGCTCTAATGTCTGATAGAGTGAAATCATTAATTAAAATTAATAAAGATATTAGAAATGTCAAGCATATATAAATCAAAAAAAAATATTATAATAGGTAAAATAGGAAAACCATATGGATTACTAGGAAATAATAAAATAAATTCATTTATGGAAAAAAAATCCAATATATTTAAATATATACCATGGATTATAAAAAAAAACATCTTTCAAAAACTTAAAATAGTATTTTATAAAAAAACAAAAATGATTGCTAAAATTAAAGGAGTTAATAATAGAGATCAAGCTCAAATATATACTGGACATAACATATATATTAATAATAGTAAATTACCTAAATTAAAATATGAAGAATATTACTGGAAAGATATAATAAAATGTTTAGTATATAATATGAAAATTAATAAATTAGGTATGGTTACAAAACTAATAGAAACAGGATCTAATGATGTTTTAGTTGTTGAATCGTCAAACAAAAAATTGTTTATTCCTTTTTTAATGAAAAAGGTAATAAAAAAAGTAAATATTTTAAATAAAATAATCATAGTGGATTGGGATTATAATTTTTGAAAATAAGTGTTCTGAACAAAAAAAAAATTATTTTTAATATAATAACTATTTTTCCTAATATGTTTAAAGCAATAACAAAATATGGTATTACAAAAAAAGCTATAAAAGAAGGTTTTATAAATATTAATATTTTTAATTTGAGAAATTTTAGTAATAAAAAAAATAAAAATGTAGATGACCGTCCTTATGGAGGAGGAGCAGGAATGTTGATGTCTATAGAACCTATTGTTAATGCAATAAATCATATTAAAAAAAAAAAAAATATAAAAACAAAAGTTATTTATTTATCTCCTCAAGGTAAATTGTTAAATCAAAATGAAATTACAAAAATATCAAATTATAAAAATTTGATTATAATATGTGGAAGATATGAAGGAATTGATGAAAGAATTATTAAATACGAAATAGATGAAGAATGGTCAATAGGTGATTATATTTTAAGTGGAGGTGAATTACCAGCAATGATTTTATTAGACGCTTTAATAAGATTAATTCCTGGTGTTGTATCAAAGAAAGAATCCGTAAAAAACGAATCTTTTTCTAAAACAGGTTTATTAGATTATCCTAGTTATACTAGACCAAAGAATTTCAATAATATGTTAGTTCCTAAAGTTCTTTTATCTGGACATCATGAAAAAATTCGTAAATGGAGAATTAAACAATCATTGAATAATACTTTGATAAAAAGACCAAAGTTAATTGTATTCAAAAATCTTAATGAAGAACAAAAAAAATATTATTTTAAATTAAAAAAAAATAATATTTTTATAAAAAAAAATAGGAAAAAATATGAATAATATTATTATGAAATTAGAAAAAGAACAAATAAACAAAAATATACCTATATTCCACCCAGGTGACACAGTTGATGTAAAAGTATGGGTCATTGAAGGATCAAAAAAAAGAATTCAATCTTTTGAAGGCATAGTTATTTCTATAAAAAAAAGACAGATAAATTCATCTTTTACTGTACGTAAAATATCTAATGGAGAAGGAGTTGAACGAGTTTTTCAAACACACTCTCCAATTATAAATAGTATTACTATTAAAAGATCAGGAAAAGTTCGTAGATCTAAATTATATTATTTAAGAAAATTAACCGGTAAATTGGCTAGAATAAAAGAAAAATTATAATTTTTAAATTTTTTGCGGCTAATTAAAAAAATAAAGCCGCAACATTTTTGAAATTATGTAATTATTTTATATGAGTTCCACCAACAGTAATTTTATTTATTTTTAAGGTAGGCTGACCTACACATACTGGCACACTTTGTCCATTTTTGACACATACACCCATACCATTATCTATTTTTAAATCGTTACCAACCATTGTAATATTATTCATAACCTCTAACCCCGAACCAATTAAAGTAGCATTTTTTACAGGATATAAAATAACACCATTTTTGACCAAATAAGCTTCAGCTGTAGAAAAAGCAAAACTTCCTGAAGTAATATCTACTTGACCTCCACTAAAATTTACGGCATATAATCCATAATCAATACTATTTATAATATCTTGAGGTTGAGAAGATCCTGGAAGCATATAAGTATTAGTCATTCTAGGCATAGGTAAATGTGCGTAAGATTGACGACGACCATTTCCTGTTGAAATTTTTCCTACTAATCTAGCATTATTTTTATCTTGCATATATTTAACAAGAACACCTTTTTTAATTAAAATATTATATTGTCCTTGTATACCTTCATCATCTATATTTAATGATCCTTTTTTTTCATATAAAGTACCATCATCTACTATAGTACAAAGATT